>JBFLZA010000989.1:0-2364 GCA_040756535.1 Cyanobacteriota bacterium | reverse complement strand
AGAATTCCCACTCACTGGGGAAAGTAATTGAAAGACTAGACTAAACCCCCGCTCGCGCCGCTGCAATCGGAGGTTGCCCACAAGGGAATGTGTCAAGGTACGGCATCATTGTAGGTGAATCTTTAGCTCAACTCCCACGGCTATCACCGTGGGTTTTTCTTAAACTTCCTATACTTGTGACAGATGAGAAGTGTCACAATCCCCTTATAACTATAGGAAGTTATGGTTAAACTATAGGAAGTTGAGTTAAAGATTCAAACAGATGGCAACCAAACTATCAAGAATTGTAGACGAGACAGTAAGAACAGCTTGGGTCAAGACTTGGACTGAGAATTTTCTCAAAGGACTGCAACCGCTGGCATCAAAAGAGGAAATAGAAGCTTATTGTGTAGAGCAGAAGGGTGTTTTTGAAACCGAAGTGAAGCGCTTAAGTGAGGAAAGAGCAAGGAAGCAAAAGAAAGAAGCTTCCTCTGTTAGTTGGCTTAATGCAGCCGCTACGCACATGAGTCAAATCAGGAATGCTATCAAGAGCTGGCAACAATCTATCGAACTCAATGAATTAAATAGCTATCCGCAAAAAACTAAGGATGGTATAGTTAATCAGCATTTTGCACTTCTTTTCATGAATTATTCAAAGGATGAACATGAATTGCGAATGCAACCAACTAAGGAAAAGAAGGACGAACAACGACGCAATTTAGAGCCAATCAACTGCCTAGATAAATATCAAGAAACCATCGAGACTTTACTAGAGTCTCACGACTATCGGGAGTTGGCGGTAGGATTGATTGCTGCCACGGGTCGCCGTCCCAGTGAGATTCTGTCAACTGCCACATTCACCCAGCTTGGTCAATTCGAGGTGAACTTTTCAGGTCAGCTAAAGGCTAAAGGTGAGCGAGACAAATACCCAACATTCACCCTCGTTGAGTCTGCCAAGGTTGTTGACGGTCTGCTCAAACTGCGGAGAATGCCCGAAATTAAGGAGATGAAGCAGTGGGAACTCTTCGACATTGACAGCGGCAAAAACTCAACCGTTAACAGCAAGGTGAAGGAGTTTTTTGCAGAACTGATTAATCCCCCTTGTGGAGAGAACGAGCTTTCTAACAAGAATCTCAGGGCAGCTTATGCCGCGATCGCCATTTACCTGTTTTGCCCTGGCAATCATTCAGAGAGCTTGTTCATCAAGGAGCGCTTGGGGCATACGGGGGACGCTACAGCAAGCAATTATGAGGATTATCAAGTGGTGGATATGAACGGCAATCAATTACCTCGTGGGGCTTGGGTTGAGCGCATAGCGGAGCAACCGTCACAGCCCAAACAGATAGAGAGCAATGTCAGGCTACGAATTACCGCAGGAGCCAAGGAAGTTATCAATGATCACGAGTTTTTACGCTACCCAGATCAGCTCTCGCGGGTAGAGGAGCTGATCAGATTGGCTCGGATAGGGAAGCAATATGAGGAAGGGAAGCTAGTAAAGGAAGTTGTCAAAGTTGTTGAAGTAGTGAAGGAAGTTGAAAAGCCTGTGGAGGTAATTAAGGAAGTGGTGAAGGAAGTTGAGCGGGTAGTTGAGAAGCCTCTTGAGGCCATCAGGGAGGCGAAAAGACAACTAGAGGGAGTCAAGCCAGTGGAGGAAGTCAAAGTGGTAGAGGAAGTTAAGCCAGCGGAGGAAGTTAAGGAGTCTGTAGCGTCCCGGTTTGAAGAGATGAGTAATGAGGAGTTGCGGGGATGTCAGGCACCCGGTAGCGCACTGGAGAAGATTCGCAGGTCAGTCCGAGCCATCAAGATTTACAACGAGCAACAGGCTGAGAAAAAGTTCCAGTGGGCGATCAACGTCAGCACTTTGGAAGATTTGAGTGGATGTCACTCTAAAGCTGTTCGCGACTACCTAGACTCTGATGAAGGTCGGTTGCGGGTTGCTGATTACAACCTAGAGAAAGGCTTTGGGTTCCAACAAAATCGCGGGAAGGGAAGCATCAAGGAATATGTGACCTGGTAGAAAATAAGGGCGATCGCCCGTTCCGGTCATTAGCCAGTCATCAGTAGAGGCTAGCCTACTGCCACGAGATTGAGCCGTGAGACGCGCTAGAGGATAGCTCGGTATGATGCCACGGTCAAATGCTTGTAGCGTAATTTCGTGGGAGCTAGTGCGGGTGCGATCGCCCGTTCTAATCTGAAAGCGATCGCCTAAACCAGCATCCCAATACAAGAGGGTAGTACAGAGATAGGGTTTACCATGCCTATACAAGAGGGCAATCGAATTTGGCTGAACTACGAGCTAAGTTACAAATTTTATAGATTGATCGTCAGGATTTTTTTCTTGCTTTTTTTGTCGCTCAACACGACTGTATTGTAGGGTGATGTATC
>JBFLZA010000988.1:0-2382 GCA_040756535.1 Cyanobacteriota bacterium | reverse complement strand
TCCTCCACGTCTCCATGTTCTGGTTTTACCCAAATAGTAACGAGATACTTGGTAATCTCTTGCTGAGTTGTGAAACTAACTGACGCACCTGACTCCGTAACTTGAAGAGTTTTCAGGCAGTCGAGACTGACCTCCCGATCGTTCCAGAGGCGGCAACGCACTGTAGCCTGAGTGCTGATTGCGAGTACATCTGGCGGAATTTCAATTGTTGCGGTGTAAGCAGGGGAGTCAAAGCTAACCTTAACTTGGTTTTTTTCATAGCTATCGGCAGCGGGAAAGCATAGCCATTCAAGATTACCTAATCGCTTACTATCTGCGCCACAAAAGGCTAATCCTGTTTCCGCCTGCAAGTGGGAGAGGCATTTTTTTGCTAAATTCTCGTGTTGGGGAAATGGTGTACCATCGGCTGCTCGGAAAAGATTCAGCTTACCCAGGCGACAAAGTGAACCCATAAATGCTGGCACAACTTCATTAGGGCTAGTAATTGGCTTCAATTCCTCAATGGCTGCTAGGTGAGACCATGCGGGTTCGACAAAAATGACTGGTCGAAAGATGAACGATCTGTTCAATTCCCTTTGTGATGTTGCAAGACGAAATTGTCCACAGGGATGGGGTTGATTGACGGACTTCAGAGGCTCAGCAACTCCAATCTGTTGACAGGCTTCCTGCAAAGAGAAGCCTTCACAGAGTTTCGTTACCAGATTGAAAATCACCTTACCACAATGGTGAAAATTGAGTCGGTACGCTCGATAGGCATACGGAGAGCTTTTCCATTCGGTTAGAGAGTTAGAAATTGACCAAGTGTTTAACTCCCTGAGTATTCTGGGGATAACCCAACCATATAAGAGGCGATACTCTCTAGTTTTTGCTTTCTTGATTTCAAGTAACCACACGCATAAATCACAGGCATCTGAACTGTCTGGGCTGAAAACTCTTGCTAAGCGACGATCCTGGCTTAGTTTATCTAGAGATTGCATAACTTTAGGTTTAGGAAACGTATTTGTAGGAGTTCTCAAACTGGCTGCGGTAAAGGCTCCAAACTGCGCCACAAGTACCATGAGGCAATACTGCAATAGGGCTTCCACCTTTGTCCGAAGCGTTCCGTAGTCTTGCGGTCAGGAAGTGCCTCAAGATTGTAGAGTTTCCGAATGCCTGCACGTACACCCAAGTCATCTACAGGCAAAACATCCCACCGCTTGAGACGGAAAATCAGCAGCATCTGCACACTCCAGCGTCCGATACCTTTAACCCGCGTCAGAGTCTTGATAATCGCTTCATCATCCATGACTTCCAACTCCTCAAGCGTGGGCAATCCGTCGCTCGCGTGACGCGCCAAGTCTTTGATATAAGAGATTTTGGGGCGTGAAATCCCCACACGGCGGAGGATTTCATCGGGCGTATTCAGGACATCTTCTGCCGAAGGAAACTGAGTATCCGGGTAAAGCTGGAGAAACCTTTCGTGGATGACTTTAGCCACCTTGGTAGAAAGTTGTTGGTGGAGAATTGACCGGGATAGGCAAAAGAACAAATCTCCTTCCGGTTCGTACTGATTCAGTTGACACGCACCAATTTGGTTAATGAGTCGTCCCAGGATAGGGTCGGAATCCTTGAGAAAGTCAATGGCGATCGCGTAATTCATCACGCTATTACTAAAAACGTAGAAGCTGTTATTACCAACACTCCGGTAATTAAACGAAGTGAAACTCAATGCAACTTCTTCACCCTAACGTTACCCGGAAAAATACCTGCACTAAAATTTATTAAGAAGGCGAATGCGCGCTTAAGAAGACCAAGGAGTACCTGTGACTACCCAGACCAGTCTGCAAGGGGATATACATGACGCTGTTGAACAATCTAAAGAGGAAGAGAAAGAACTTTTCCAATGGACAAAGCAGTGGTATCCAGTAGCCGTTGTAGATTTCCTAGACCCATCTCGTCCCCATGCCATGCAGTTGCTAGGAAAGGATATTGTCTTGTGGCGGGATGGCTCTCGTCAATGGCGTTGCTTTGAAGATTTTTGTCCCCATCGACTAGCCCCACTTTCGGAAGGGCGCGTTGAGTCGGATGGCACCCTTTTATGTGCCTACCACGCTTGGCGCTTTGATTCTGAGGGAAACTGCGTCAGCATTCCCCAGTCTATAGATAAACAGACTGAGGCGAAGCATTGCTCAAACAAAAAGTCCTGTGCTGTTGCCTATCCCACCCAGGAACGTCAAGGTCTTTTGTGGGTATGGCCTGAGTCAGGTCAAGAGGCACAAGTTGAAAGTCAATTAAGGGCACCGCGAATTATTCCAGAACTTGAGGAAGACTCGGACAAGGTAGTGCAGCTCTCTTGGAATATCCGCGACCTCCCCTATGGATGGGACCTTTTCATGGAGAATG
>JBFLZA010000987.1:0-2382 GCA_040756535.1 Cyanobacteriota bacterium | reverse complement strand
CATGCCAAGTTGACAGTAGCCGTAGAGATTGATTAGAGTGTGTTCTCGTTCGGTGAGAGGACGGGGTTTCATGCAGCGTCCTCCAGGGGTTCGAGGTCGTTCTCCCAAGCAATATCAGCAACTGTAATAGCGGCGCTGGGGGAGAGCTTGTCGAGCCAGATGAGGTAGCACCACATCCAAGCGCAGTGGTCAGGAGCAAAGCTGTAGAATCTGCCGATCGCAACACCCCAATCTGTCTTATCACCATCAGGAATCCAGCGCAGTTTGTCGCCATCGGAGTAGCGAGGGGTTTGAACGTTGGGGAAGTTGGCAGGTAGGTCAATGGATGGGGGTGGGAATGCTTGGTTAACCAAGGCTTGCTGATAACCCCTCTGATAACTGAGCCGATGATTTTTTGACATAATCGAAGAGTCTCCAAAAATTCTTGGAGCTAGAGCCGCGCTCTCGTCTGGTTGGTCGCCGTGACAGCGCGGCTTTTGCTTTTTGATTTTGTACGTTATCAATCATACTATTTTTTTTTGATTTTGTACGAAATCAAATTGATTTTTTCGACTCACACAACCTGACAATATGAGAAGGTGTTACTGAAGGAAGACGTACAATTTATAAATCACAGATAAAGTTATGCCGCGTGGTGGTCACAGAGAAAGCAGTGGTCGGAAACTGAAGTGGAATCTCGGTAAAACAAAGGCAGTGAGGATTCCCGAAGCGATCGCGGATACGATTTTGGAGATTGCCAAACGCTTAGATCGAGGTGAAAGTATCGAGCCGATTATTATCCCGGAATCCGAAGCAATTACAGTTAAACTATCTGCTGCTAACTTGGGAAAATCCAAAGGGCAATCCAAATTGTCATCGGCTTGAATAGAGATGAACTAGAGGGGAAAGGACTATTTCAGGGACGGGAAGCTACAGGTGATCGCATCCAGCAATTACAGCAGCAGATTGAGGCGTGGGAAGCGTTGCTGGAAGAGTTGGGAGGGAATGAATGAGCGATCGCACTTCCCCTCTTCAGGAACGCTCAAAGTGATTCCTTTCAACGGTAACCAATTTGATATTAGTGGCGGAAGGCGATCGCAAGACAATCTCTTTCATAGTTTTGAGCAATTTGGTCTTAACCAAAATCAGATTGCCAACTTTCTCTCTCAGCCAAATATCCAAAATATCCTAGGTCGGGTTGTTGGTGGAATCATTCTGTAATTAACGGTCTTATCCAGGTCACGATTCGAGGAGGGGTGATGAATTTCTTTGGTCTCTAAAAAGGTGATGAGGTTAAATCCCTGATATGGTAAACACTTGCCCTACTATTAGGGTAAGTAATTTCACCTATTGGGATGAACCTATCATAAGTTTGTCTTCTCAGGTAGAGGGGCATAATCCCTATTGTCAGGAAGTCATTGCAGAAAACGGCAATTTGTACAAAAAACCTTCTAGTTCTTAGAGAGAGTTGAAGCATTTCAAAACGGCTGATAGCGTACTGAAAAGTAGAGACCGTTTTCTTGCAGTGAGTTTCCCCTTTCGCCAACTGAAATTAAGGGGATGCCGTAGTCTAGGCGCAACGATAAATCGGGGGTAATCAGCCAGCGCAAACCCAGTCCTAAACTGGCAATTGTCGCTGGGTCAGGGTCAATATCTCGATTATTCCAGGCTGTACCGATTTCAAAAAAAGGCGCTAACTGTAGTACTCTAGGGTCTGATGTCAGGGGAACGCGAACTTCAACTGAACCCAGGATGCCATTGTCGGCAATAAGTTGGTTTTGTTGGTAGCCGCGAACTGTATCGACTCCACCCATACTGAAGCGTTCTAAAGATAGTAAAGAATCTGGGGTTAGCTGAGCATCAATTCGCGCTACTAGCAGGTTTCTGGGTGATAACTGCTGCACCCACTGAAATTGTCCTAACCAGGAAAAGAATTGCCCGTCAGTACCCGTGTTGTTGATGGTTGCATCAAATGCATCTATCCCTAGACTGAATTGAGAGCGGGCAGCTAAGACTCGTCTTGTACCGCGATTGACCCAATCTTGAGAAAACCGAATCACCGTCACTTTGGATTCCCCTTTTTCCGGGCCTTCTGTGAAGGAATAGGGCATATCGTCGAGGATATAGGTTTGGCTGCGACGCAAATCTAAACCTAAGCCTAATGCAAATTCACGGGTGGGTGTTCTTGTGATGGGTTGACGGAAATTCAGGGAATAAGTTTGAGTCTCGCTTCGGATACCGACATCCTCAAAATCGTCTTCAATAATGCGGCTATCGCCATTGTTATAGCGGAGGCTAAAAGTCCCGTTACGAGCATTGACGGGGATGGTATAATTGATGTCGTAGAGGTTGAGTCCTTCAGTACGACCGTATTGGGCTGCTAAGCGATCGCCAAATCCCAAC
>JBFLZA010000986.1:0-2392 GCA_040756535.1 Cyanobacteriota bacterium | reverse complement strand
CAGGGTGAAATCGATACATTGAAAAAACAACTCAATCAGATTATGGCATTCATCAAACAAAAGCTAAAGTAGCGTTGGAACTACTAAGGAGGACAAGAGAGACAAGGGAAGGGGGAGAGGGAATTTTAGCTGGTCAGTTATCAGCTTGTACTACTCCCTAATCCAACTCTCGTCGTCCTTCCAAGGCCCGTGCTAACGTAACCTCGTCAGCATATTCCAAATCTCCGCCCATCGGTAAACCAAAGGCAATTCGGGTTACCTTGGTAAACGGTTTCAAGAGTTGACCAATGTATAGTGTGGTTGTCTCACCTTCTACACTAGGACTAATGGCTAGAATCACCTCTTTAATACCTTTCTGGCTTACGCGACGCACCAAGGACTGGATGTGCAACTGATCGGGGCCAATTCCATCCATGGGTGAGATGACGCCGCCAAGAACATGGTATTTACCGCTATACTCCCGTGTTTTTTCCAGTGCAATTACATCGCGGGAGTCGGCGACTACACAGATAGTAGTATTGTCCCGGTTGGAGTTGCGGCAAATTTCACAGACGGGTTCGGCGGATAGGTGAAAGCATACTTGACATAAGCCAACTTGTTTTTTTGCTTCAACTAAGGCTTGAGCTAAGGCTTTAACTTCTTCTTCGGATCGCTTAAGGATATGCAGCGCTAATCGTTGGGCCGTTTTAGGGCCAACTCCAGGTAAGCGTTGTAGTTGCTCGATGAGCCGAGCTAAGGGACGTGTGTAAACCGTAGTCTTTTCTCCAAGCGTATACGTGTCTATCCATTATGTACGATGGCACCCTCTCCTCCGATCGCACTGGGTTGGATTGATCGTTTCCGTCTGGTTGATTCTATCTTGAGGATGTTGCTGTTCTAGATAGTTCCTGGTACTTCTCGTAAGCACGGTTAATTGCTACAGTTCTTTCGTGAGCTTCTTCACTCTTATTGACATCCGGGTGAAACATTCCAGCCAATCGTCGATAAGCTTTTTTAACCTCAGCTTGACTCGTATCCGGTTTGACGCCTAGAATTTGCCACCATTCTCCTTCGAGAGGGAGGATGCTGGGTGTCAGGATTTCTTCGGGTTCTTGTTCCTCCTGTTCAACACTCACGCGAATATAGAAGCCTGCTCCTGATGCATCCATGCGGAGAAAACACCCTCCCCACTCCTGAAGATAGGCGTGAAGATTGTTTCGATAGGGCGTAATGTCAGGGATACCGCTATCTAGAATCCGATCTAAAAATTTTTTGATATGTTCTACAGCTTCGATATGAGTGGGTAGGCTGAGGTTCGCTTCTATATCAACGACTCTAAACTTACCCGGAAGATTACTAGCTTTTGCCCTCGCTTTAAAGCGGATAAATTTTTCCAAAACCTGTGGGATAGCTTCAATCACCACACCTTGATGATGTTCGGTATAAAACTCTCCCTGTTCCCACAGCCGCCTTGCCTCAGCGGCGAGCGCTCTTTGTTGTTGAATCGTTTTGCCAAAAGCCGAAGTGCGCCGATGCAAGGGAACGGCTTGGCGTTGATCATAGAGCCAATACTGGGGAGGTTTGTCCTCTCTAGGCTGCATACACGCGGCTGGATTTCCTTTATCTAGAGGTTTGAGTCCAACCTTACTCAATTGGTGTATGGTTTTTAGATAGGCAGGTAGGTCACCCCAGCGAGAGAAACGGGGAACACCCGGACATGAGCTGGTAGGCAGACTTCTCCATTTCCAGTAGCAGAGTGTACAGCGAAAGCCGTAGTTGGTTCTAATAAGGTGATGTTTGATCAAAGCAGTGCCCCAACGGTGTGAACATCAGCCCGATTAACCCTGAGAGAGTCAGCGACCCTTGCTGCCATGTTAATTCCTCTTGTCGTTTTTGTCTGAGTTGTCTTGTCTCTAAAGACGAGGCGTCCCTTTCGTTGATTCCGACTCAACAGGCCGGCTTGCTTGATCGTGCGTGATTTTTGTTTCTTATTTCTAGCTGACTATCTGTTTGGGCGAAACGACTAGTCTTAGCTCTATTATTTCTGAAACGTTCGAGTGGTGCCAACTCTTGTTGAATGGCCTTGTGTTGCGATCGCTTTTTAGGGAAGAAAAACCCACTGACTCCTGCCAGTGGGAAAACAGAGCTTGTTGTCTCTACTTATTTCTCAAGCACAGTCACTTATGCAGCCTAAAAAGTTGGCAGGTTGGCAAGTTAACAAGTTGAAGGTCTAACCTTCCAACCTTCAACCTTCAACCTTCAACCTTCAACCTTCAATCCGCCCAACTTATTCCTCAAAAATCGCTCCCCGTTGCCTCAACTCCAGCTTCAATTCTTCAGCAAGCTCCGAACTTTTGCTAAATCGAGCTTCTTGTACAACGCTACTCGACCAATTTGTGCCGCTCAGATTAGC
>JBFLZA010000985.1:0-2400 GCA_040756535.1 Cyanobacteriota bacterium | reverse complement strand
TTCGTTGTGAGCATCTCTGTGTTTGAGAGTTGAAAATCTTCAATCGGAGTCCAGCAAACATGATTAACCCCGAATTCCTGTTGGTAGGTGCCTAACAGGTCAGAATAACGGGTCAGTTGGTTGTCGGGAAGCAAGCAGCAAACCCGCTGAATACCTCGGCACTTCATGAAGTTAACCCAGTCACGCACGCTCTGGTCAGAGTAGCCTGGTCTTGAAGCACCAAAGACGATTGACTCCTGCTCACAAGCAGCAGCAAATTCGTATATCTTTCTCACCATTTCTCCAAGGCTTGCTCAAGGTGAAAAATCAATGAACTTTATGTCACCATTTTTATCAATATAGTCTAAGTCAAATTCAGTAATCTTTTTGATAGCATCTTCACTATATTCTTTCAAGAATTCTGCACCGTACTTAGCTGCCATTTCCTCAGCTTTTTCATAAACAATCTGAGGATTTTTCAAAATATCTCCCGATTCAGGTTCTAATGCCTTGGTTGAGAGGGAAATGATATTTCGTTCAAAATCTAGGTCAATAATCATTACTTTCAGTTGAGCGTTGACCTTAAAAATGCTATGAAGTGAGTCAAAGTGTTCATGAGAAATTTCCGTTATACGTAGTAGACCAACAAGCCCTCCAATATCAACGAATACACCGAAGTGCTTGATGTGGCGTACTGTACCAACAACGACTTTACCAACCTTTAGCTGCTTT
Source organism: Cyanobacteriota bacterium (assembly GCA_040756535.1). Taxonomy (GTDB): domain Bacteria; phylum Cyanobacteriota; class Cyanobacteriia; order Cyanobacteriales; family Coleofasciculaceae; genus JBFLZA01. The sequence goes on along the minus strand of JBFLZA010000985.1, from coordinate 1,689 downwards.
ATCTGCCGTGCAACCAACGCCTGATTGTGGCTCAAATTTAGACTTTTGTCGTCTTCAACCGCGTAACGAATTTTGAGAGGAAGTATCTCTCCTATCAGCTCTTCTATTGGTTTGTTGGTAACGAGTTCATTATTGTAAATACAGCCGCGTAAGCCCTCGATATCTACTAAGACCTCATCTGTACTCGTGGCAACTACTTTTGCGTACACAGTAGCATTCTCTGCTTGCATTTGACGCAGCCGTTCCCAAGCTAGCTTTTCCTCAAGATGCCGGATGGAAAGGATAAACTGATTCTGTCCCTGTTCTTCGCCAGAAGTGATAATCCAGAATTCACGGATTTCATGTAGCTCTAATACTTCTTCAGGAGTATCAACACAAACCATAGATATCTCCTGAATTGGGAGATAAGCAAGCGTTTGAGTCCCAATATCAATCAGAGCGCCTGTTTGCTCCAAACTAACTACAGTACCGATGACAGTTTCGCCTGAACTAAAGCTAGATGAACAAGAGTTCAAAACTTTTGGCGGCTGAACTACCGCACCTCCGGCTTAGAATTTAACATTTTTCACATACCCAAAAGGATTGTACAGTGAGAAGTAGCTGCGTTCTAACCAAATCGCCCAGTTCCGTAGCTAAATTGAGAGCGATCGCCCAACATCTGTCCATGTACCAGAAGTTGGTTGCCGTAGGCGAGTTGAGCAGGCTCCCAGGCTTTTAGCGCTTTGATAACATCGTGGTTATGCTTAACGAGGGCATCGGCAAGAGCGATCGCATTCGCTGCTGCTTTCGAGGTACTCGCTGCCGTATGCGGACGCGGAATGAATGCAGCATCCCCAACCAGTGCTACCCGCCCAAACATCATCTGGGGAACACCTAAATCCAGAATTGCCTGGACAAACGGTTCAGGAGTTGCAGCAACCAGCTTCTGGAACGGTGGAGCCAATACATTATCCGCATACTCACGCATCTCCTGCTCAACCTTTGGCGCTAACATCCCCGGTGGAATGGAATAGTCGCGCCGTTTGCCTTCCTTATCTGTCAGAAGGCGAGGTAATTCTTTGGCTTCGTCGTAATTGACATACCAAACCCAGTTGAAGCGGCGTTCTCCAGGCACCAAGGATTCATTGTCACCTGGTACGACATATTGGAGAATGTGGGAGTTGGGAAATTGGTAGAACACAAAGCGATCGGTAAACAGAGCAGCAGCGTCTCGTTCTAGTTCGGTTTCGTTAACTAAGCCGCGATAAGCGACATACCCAGCATAGCGATAGTGGGCATCAGGTAAGAAAAGCTGACGCACCGTAGAGCTAGCCCCATCCACACCAATCAATAAATCTGCCGTGTCGCGAGTGCCGTCAGCAAAAATTGCCGTGACTTGTGTACCCTCTTGCTGAATATCGGTTAGGAGTTTCCCTTGATGGTAATGTTCAGACGGAAAATGCCGACGCATACAACCATAGAGCAAATTCCAAGAAGTTAACACCTGACGCATCGCTATGCGTTGGGCAATGCTACCATCGCGGTTCAAGTAATACCGCTCATGCGCTACAACACCAAGCGGTTTTTTGTAGGAAATGCCCGCACGCTCAAATACTTCGATAACATTAGGCTGCAACACAATACCACCCCCCCGACTGTCAAAATTGTGGGGAGAGCGTTCGTAAATATCAACCTCCCAACCAATGGAGC
>JBFLZA010000984.1:0-2412 GCA_040756535.1 Cyanobacteriota bacterium | reverse complement strand
TGGAAGCTAGTCACTCAAGCCGTTCATGCCAAGGGAGGTAGGATTTTCCTGCAACTTTGGCACAGTGGGAGGGTGGCTCATTCTTCTTTGTTGAATGGAGAACTACCTGTAGCACCAAGTGCGATCGCTGCTCAAGGAACACTGCATATTCCCATTGGTAAAGTTGCATTTGAGACACCCCGCGCCCTGGAAACCGATGAAATTCCCCAATTCGTAGAGCAGTTTCGCGCTTGTGCGGAAAATGCTATGGTGGCTGGCTTTGATGGAGTTGAGTTGCACGGTGCATTCGGCTACTTAATTGATCAGTTTCTCCAAGATGGCTCAAACCAGCGTAGTGATAAATACGGCGGTTCTATTGAAAACCGCGCCCAATTTCTGTTGGAGGTAGTCGAAGCCGTTACAAGCGTCTGGGGTGGAAATCGGGTTGGTATTAAACTTTCTCCCAGTAACGCATTTTACGGGATGCAAGACTCAAATCCCAAGGCGACTTTCAGCTATGTGGTAAAAGCGCTGAATCAATTTAACCTCGCCTATATCCATTTGATGGAACCGAATGAAGTTGATTTAGCCACTGGCGAAGTTCTCAATCCAGTTATCTCAATTTTCCGACCGTTTTATCAAGGTACCATCATCACCAACGGCGGCTACGACAAAGCTACAGGGAACGCTATCTTGGCATCGAATGGTGCTGATTTAGTATCCTTCGGCAAACTATTCATTGCCAATCCTGACTTACCCAAACGTTTTGAAATTGATGCCCAGTTAAATACGCCAAATCCCAAAACGTTTTACGGTCAAGGGGATAAGGATTTAGAAAAGGATTACACCGATTATCCATTCCTCGAACTGCACTCACCGTTGGCTATCTGACAGGGCTGATAAGTATCTGTTTCATAACAACTTGTCAGATTCAGTTGCAAGGAAAACCAGCGAACTTCTAATAACCAGTTTTAGGGTACGGTTGCCAAGCGTAACGCACTAGAGACCAAGTCCTATCACCACAGAAAAAAACCATTGTGAGTCTATGACAACACAAACCCTTGTAGAGCCGAAATACCTGATCAAGCTAACTCCTGAAAATTCCGTCTTAGTAATGGTTGATTACCTGACAGGATTCCTGCCAGGGCTGCGGACAATGGACGCAGACAGCTACATGAACAACGTCACAGCACTGGCTAAAATCGGCAAAATTTTCCAACTGCCCACCATCATCCTTGGGGATGAAGGCGGTTTTCGCGGCGAGTTCTTCCCCCAGATTTCCCAGTATCTATCACATGGCTGGCGAATTAAACGTCATACCCCCAGCGCGTGGCGTGAACCAAAGTTTGTTGAAGCCTTGCAAAAGTTCAACCGTCCCAAAATCATCATGGCTGGTATTTCCATCGATAACTGTGTGTTACAAACAGCGCTGGATGTGTTGCGTGCTGGATACGAAGTATATGTTGTCGTAGATGTCTCAGGAACCGAGTCCAAGCTGGTGGAAGATGCTGCCATTATGCGAATGACCCAAGCTGGGGCTGTGATGACGAATTGGGTATCACTTGCCTCCGAGTTAATGGCTGATTGGAACAGCTCCACAGGAGATGAGGTTGGAAAACTGTATCAGGAACACACTAAGTGGGGCGAGTCTTGATGAGACAGTTTGGTTCCGATCGCCCCAGTGTTTTCTACTGCGGTGATGATGCGGATGCCAAGGCGATCGCAGCCAGTTTAATCGAAGGCTGTGGCTATGAACCCGTTGATGCGGGAGGACTAAGGGTGGCGCGATCGCTGGAATCTTTAACAACAATCTGGGTGCAGATAGCACTGGTGAGTGAGATGTTTCCCAACGTTGCTCTCAAGGTACTTCGACGCTGATAGGGAGTGCGCTTTAGCTAACTATGAGAGTAATTTATCAACCGTTTGTTGAGTGGATATGTTGCTTTTGCATCATTTTTCAGGGCAATTATGTGGTAGCTCAACCTCCTGCTAGCGATAGTCCTGGACAAGTTGCATCTACTGAAACTACGACTGGGGTAAACCCTGCCGTCACTCAAGCAGATTCACAAACCCAGGTTACCCCGACTGCTACCCTGGATGATCAAGTAACCTCCGTCAGCCAGTTACAAGATGTGCAGCCTACAGATTGGGCTTTCCAATCACTCCAGTCTTTGGTTGAACGCTATGGTGTGCTCGCAGGTTATCCAGATGGCACCTTCCGGGGCAACCGAGCCATGAGCCGCTATGAATTTGCAGCAGCTCTAAATGCAGCCCTTGACCGAATAAATGAGCTAATCAGGACGGAGAAAGAGAATTTAGTTTCTCGTGAGGACTTAGCGACGTTGCAGCGACTGCAACAGGAGTTTGCCGTAGAGTTAGCAACATTGCGGGGTCGGGTTGATGCACTACAAGCTCGTACAGCAGAGCTGGAAG
>JBFLZA010000983.1:0-2413 GCA_040756535.1 Cyanobacteriota bacterium | reverse complement strand
CTGGAGCTAATGGCAGACCAGACGGTTAAACACAAAAGAAGGAGTAATCCCCAACTCAAGCAAAAGCAAATCGGCACCAAATAAGGCTGGATGGCGTGAACCAGCGGGTGTAGCAGTTGAAACATAACTTCTTGTTGACACGAGAACCAGACAGATATTAATAAAATTAATCTAATTTATAAATTTTTGCAATAAGATGAAAAGACTCGCTGGGGTAACATCATCGCTAAAAATGCGATCGCTAGAGCCAAAGCCTTTCTAGCAGCGATCGCTGTGAACACCAAAAAATTCTTGATATCAGTAAGCAAAAAAAACACTAGCGTTAACCAGTGGGTCTTTTTGGAGCAAACCAACCTATAAAATAATTAACGTGAATTCGATGAGGAAACCTGGCAAACGAAAGAATAGGGGTTTCAGGCTCTCATCGATAGTGCCTAAGCTAACAGCCATTCCCTGCTCATGCCATGAAAGTTGGTGTAACAGCTTACAACCATTAAGCGCAGCACTGAAGGAACAAAGCCTGGATTTTCGTATCTAAATTCTGTGTTTGTAAGGTGGACACGAATGAAAGTTCATCGACAGCTAAAAGCCGTCTTCGGCGCACAGCACGCAGAATTCGGTCAATCAATTCTCTATCTTCTTCACTAAGCGACTCCTCTAACAAGGCAGCCATCAGTCCATAGCGATCAGCCAGTGTAATTTTGCCAGAATAGCTGACTTGAGCAAATAACTCAGGAAGTGTACCGGGCAGAAGAGAAACTGGGGCTAACATCGATAGAAATGATTATGCTACATCTTTGAAGATACTTGCTCCACAGACAAAAGGAGAACAGTGAATTCCCGTAAATCAGATCTATAAAGTTATTGTCCATCTCCGCAATTTCTCGGACTTTCCCTAGAGATGCTCTAGAGCAAGGAGTGTCAAGATTTTTTGAGCCTGATTCTCCCGATAGAGAGATTCTTTTGACCAAGAGTTCAGATTACATTAGTTCGCTACTCTATATAAAATTTGACATCTCTTGACTCCTGCCCCTTGACAAGTAAGTCAAGTTCGGGTAAATGTTACCCAAATCCGAGTAGGTTGGGGACAATACCCATGAGTAGACTGCAGGGCATTACTTTTTGCGCCTTGAAGGGGGATGTTTAGGACTTACTGGGCTCAAGGAGGCTTTGTTACGAGATAAAGATAAAGCTTAAGCATTTTTCTTTTTTAGCGTCGAGGAGACTTGATAATGATTAATGGGTTGCATCTATCTTTACTGGGAGGTTGAGTATGGGAATCGAAGTTTTTTACTGCAACCAAATCCCAATGTTTGACTTAGCAGAAATAGATTGGTTGATACCAATTCCCGTTCGGGACTGGGAACTAGAAGAGGAATTAGGTGAGCAGGTTTGGAGGGTAGAGTATAATGCCGAACATCCCGATATGCAGTACTATAACCGCCACGACACTTGTGCCAGATATGGTTTTTTAGGCGTCATCTTTGAAGATGAAGCTTTGTTAGATGACCAAAGTGCCATCTTCCCTGATGAGTACGAGACTATATCTAAGTGTGAGTTGAGCAAGCCTAGGGTTGCTTAGCACCTTGGAATCTCTCCCTTGAAATTGTCCTAAAAGGGAATGTCATCTAAATCGGCTTGATTTTCTGAAGTTGTAGCCGTTGAGGTCCGAATTGCTGGAGTTTCAAACGCTGGTTCAGGGGTTGGAGAGGCATAGTCGCTGTCCAACTCGCTGGCATTAGGCATCGGTGCTGATTGCCGATGTGACCTTAGGGGAACAACAACATTATTAGATCTTGGGGAAGAGGCGGGTACTGAAGCTTCAACGGTTGAGGCAGGCGCAGCGACATGAGGCTCAAATTCAGTATCACTTCCCAGTTTGTAAATGCGGGAGGCGGTTAATTCTGCGCGTTTTTCTTTGAACCCTTCCGATCGCTCAATGGTATTCATGGTTAAGCGACCCTCAATCACTACGCGATCGCCCATTGAATACTTTTCCTTAATTTCATTGGCTAAATTCCCCCAACCTACTACTCTGAGCCTTGAGGAGGGTTCTTCAGCGCGTTGACTGGGAAACTCAACAAGCATCTGAGCGATGGGCGTTTGATTATCCGCAGTGTAACGGAGTTCTGGATCTTGAATGATCTGTGCCATTAAGATGCAGCTATTCATCGGTTTAAATCTCCTTAATACTCTTAGTATATTGACCTGCTTGCTCTTGAAAGCGCTTGCTGCTGTGCGATCGCACGGTAACTGCTAAGAAAAGTCTCGGTGAATGCAGGCGTAGCAGGTAAACAAAAGACAAAGGAGTCCGTGAAAATTTTCAGCGTCCTCCTCGTTTAATATAATAGAACAAATGTACCAAATTGGTGGGGAAACAAGTATCTCTTCCTTCAGTATCTTCAGGACTTAC
>JBFLZA010000982.1:0-2434 GCA_040756535.1 Cyanobacteriota bacterium | reverse complement strand
GTTTGATGTGTTGATTGAAGATTTGTTGGAAGTAGTGCAGGAATAAGCGGCGTAACATTCAGCAAATATTAAGTGAGCGATCGCTTTCTTGATGCTGTGCCAAAATGAACCCAAGCGTCTCGGAATTATAGGAAATGGCTTGGGCACCAGGGCAAAAACTACAAAGCGGTAAGTACAGCATTGAGAAAGAATTAGGCGAGGGTGGCTTTGGTATCACCTATCTTGCTAAAGATAATAATGAACGGCAAGTTGTTATCAAAACCCTCAACGATGCAGTGCAACGCCGTACCGACTTTGCTAAATTTCAGCAAGATTTCCTCAATGAAGCGCTACGGCTAGCTAAATGCAATCATCCCCATATTGTACGAGTTGATGAAGTCATCAACGAGGGGCATTTATGGTGCATGGTAATGGAATATATCGATGGGGAAGATTTAGCGAATCGAGTTGAAAATCAAGGCGCTTTGCCAGAAGCCGAAGCTTTACGCTACATTCAACAAATTGGAGAAGCGCTAATAGTCGTTCACAAAAACGGTTTATTACACCGCGATATTAAGCCTCACAATATTATGTTGCGCTCTGGTAAATCGGAGGCTGTGTTAATTGATTTTGGTATAGCGCGAGAATTTACTCCGAATCTAACTCAGACGCATACGCAAATGTTATCTGATGGTTTTGCGCCAATTGAGCAATATGATAAACGTGCGAAACGGGGTGCTTACACCGATGTTTATGCTTTAGCTGCGACGCTTTATTCCTTATTAACTGGAGAAGTGCCGACAATGGCTCCACTCAGGGCGATTGGTACGCTGTTAGAGGAACCAAAGCAGATAAATTCTAGTATTAGCGATCGCGTTAATCAGGCAATTCTCAAAGGGATGGAGGTAAAAGCAGAAAACCGTCCTCAGTCAATACAGGAGTGGTTTGCATTATTAGATACAGGGTTAGCTACCCGTATCTCTTCAACTCCAAAATCTCCTCCAGTAATACCTGTAATGTCCCCGCCACCCTACCAATCACTCCCACAAACTTCTGCTGTGAAATTAATTTCAGCGCTAGGAGTTGACTACAGCAGACTGCAAGATTTACTAACAAGTGGAAAATGGAAAGAAGCTGATCAAGAAACTGCGGCTGTTGTACTTAAAATAACCAATCGAGAAAAAGAAGGTTGGCTAGATATAGAAGCGATTAAAAACATTCCCTGTCCAGACCTTTGTACTATCGAAAAACTATGGTTAAGATACAGCAACGGGCATTTCGGTTATAGCGTACAAAAGAGTATCTGGCAGAGTGTCGGTGGTAAGCCGCACGCTGGTGATAAAACTTGGCAAAGTTTTGGCGATCGCTTGGGATGGTTTGAACAAGGTTGGTGCGAATATGATGAACTTACCTTCAGCTTGGATGCACCAGCAGGACATCTTCCTTGGATGCAATCGCTTAATTTCTATCTTAGGGGTGAAGTGGGTTCTTCATTTTTAATTGTGGAAATGTCTTATCTCGCGTCGAGACTTACAACTTGTAGCCAAAAGTAATTTATAGCGGTTTGTAAGATTTGCAAAAGCCAGACAATGGTAAGCGATCGCTCTCTCTTGCCATCTAGTTTTCACAAGCGATCGCCTCGCCAATTCAAGGAATTCAATGCGATCGCTCCTAACTACCAGTTTTGGACAATCATGCAATGAATGAACATCAACGACATTATTGAAGCAATCCTAGCGAATCGAGTTCGGATTACAGATCATGCTGATGAAGAAGCAGAGGATGACCAACTCTTATTTGATGAAATCTACTTTTCCGTCCTTTATGGCGAAATCATAGAAGACTACCCAAGAGAAAAACCCTATCCACGTTGTCTAATCTATGGAGAGACATTTAGTGGCGAACCCGTTCATAGTGTTTGGGCGTATGTTCAGCAGAGTCAGATTGCTATTCTAATAACAGTTTACCGTCCTGACCCTAATCGATGGATTAATTGGCGACAAAGGAGAGAATAACAATGATGTCATTAGAAGATTGCCCAGTTTGCGGGGGTGAACTGGTCAAAAAAGAAGTAGAAAAAATACTGCGCGGTGGCAACCACACGGCTGTATTAAAAGTATCGGCTGAAGTTTGTCTCAATTGCGGGGAAAGATTGTATTCTGTGGAGACGGTTAAGCGATTTGAAAACATTAGAGCTAAACTAAAGCGTCAAGAGACAGAAGATTTTCAACCTATAGGGCAATCTTTTCGAGTCGGGTGAGGATGCAAGAAGCCGAACCATTGCGGCATACAACGGGAGCGATCGCTCCCTCCAAATCCAAGTGTTCACAAGCGATCGCTTCTGGCAAGATAAGGAGAAGCGTCACATTCACAAAGGTCATCAGTTGCTATGCGTTTGAAGCGAATCCTTGGCTTTTTGGTGTTGTGTGTGGGTGTTAGCAGCCTCTTCATCTGG
>JBFLZA010000981.1:0-2438 GCA_040756535.1 Cyanobacteriota bacterium | reverse complement strand
ACTGCTAGCCGAGTTGCAAGAGTATCAAGAGTATCGGGAAGATGCTCATCTGCCTATTTCTAGTCTTGCTAGTTTTAGTCCGGATGGACAACGTATTGTCACCCCAGCAACTCTTAGCACCGCCCGTGTATGGGACACATCCGGCAAGCTCCTAGCAGAACTCAAAGGGCATAACGATAGGATTAGGAGTATCAGTTTTAGCCCAGATGGACAGCGCATTGTCACTACTTCTGGAGACAGAACCGCCCGTGTGTGGGATACCGCTTCTGGCAAGCTACTAACAACAATCAAAGGACATGAGGATTCGTATTGGGTTCAAAGTGCCAATTTTAGTCCGGATGGAAAGCTGATTGTCACTGCTGCTTTCGTGGATGATACCGCCCGTGTGTGGGACACAAATGGCAAGCTCCTAGCAGAACTCAAAGGAGATCAAATCAAAGGTCAAAGTGCTATGGGTTATGTCAACAGCCCTAGTTTTAGCCCAGATGGAAAGTTGATTGTTATCACAGCAGGAGCTAATGCTGGCGTGTGGGACACCTCCGGCAAGCTTGTAACGGAACTTCGAGGTGGTGGAGGCAGAATCGCTAGTTTTAGCCCGGATGGAAAGTTGATTGTCACTGGATTTAACGACGGAACCGCTCGTGTATGGAATGTACAAGGCAAGCTTGTAACGGAACTTCGAGGTGGTGGAGGCCACAGCGCTAGTTTTAGCCCGGATGGAAAGCTGATTGTCACTGCATATGATAATGGCACTACCCATGTGTGGGACACAAATGGCAAGCTCCTAGCAGAACTCAAAGGACGTGGTGCCAGTTACAGCAGTCCCAGTTTTAGCCCAGATGGACAGCGTATCGTTACCGCATATACTAATGGCACTGTCCGTGTGTGGGACACCTCTGGCAAGTTGCAAGCAGAGCTTATAGGACATCAGGATAAAATCGTTAATGTCAGTTTTAGCCCAGATGGACAGCAGATTCTTACCGTATCCAATGATGGCACCGCCCGTGTATGGGATTTGTCTGGTAAGCAGTTAGTCCGCCTGAGTTTGCTTGAACTTGCTGCTTCCCCGAAAGCGGAAGCGGATAGACTACGGAATTTAGAGTTTTATGCTCCGAATTGTGCAGATGCATTTCAGCCTTGGCAACAAGCACTAAAGATTTACCAGGAAATTGGCGAGAAGGAGAATGAGGCTTATATTTTGCAAAAACTGGGCAATGCTTACTATTGTCTCAGCAATTATACCAATGCGATTCAGTCTTACTCTCAAGCCTTGGAGATTGCTAAAGAATTCAAGTACCTTTACATCCAGGTTAATAATCTCTCAAATCTGGGAGGTGTTTACAATACCTTAGCCGACTATGACAAAGCAATTCTGTATTACAACGACGCCTTAAAAATTTTAGAGCAGAACCCAGACCCAAAAAGCCAAGCAGAGATTCTTCGAGGTCGAGGCAATTCTTACAATTTCCAAGGCAAGTCTAACGAAGCCATTAAAGACTACTTGCAAGCATTAGCCATTGACGAATCTCAGAAAAACGGGTTCGGCATAGCAGAAGATAAAGTCAATTTGGCAAGAATTTACCAGTCCTTGGGTGACTATAACAAAGCCCTTCAATATTACAAAGAGACATTAGAATTTAGCCCCATAGAAGCACTGGCAGGTTTGGGAAATACATACTTAGATCTAGGCGACACGGCAAAGGCGATTGAATTACACCAACAAAGTTTAGAAAAAGCGCGGCAACAAGAAGACAAGGAAGGTGAAGCTGAGGCTTTGAAGAACCTAGCCAATGCTCTAGGTCAAGCTGGCAAGCTCACAGAAGCCGAACAATACTTGCGCGATGCTATTGAGATTTGGGAAAATCTCCGAATTAAATTAGATGATGCCAATAAAGTATCAATCTTTGAAAAGCAAACTCGGACTTACCGCCTGCTGCAAGAAATTTTGATTGCTCAGAATAAACCTGATGCAGCCCTAGAAATTGCCGAACGAGGAAGGGCGCGTGCTTTTGTGGAATTACTAGCTTCTCGAATATCTCCTGACCCAAAAGAGCAATCTAGCATTACTCCACCAAATATCGACCACATTAAACAAATTGCCAAAGAACAAAACGCTACTCTTGTTGAATATTCGATTATTTACGATAACTTCCAAGTTCAAGGAAAAGAACAAACCAAAGAATCAGAACTCTATATCTGGGTCATCAAGCCTACAGGTGAAATAACATTTCGTCGCAGCGACCTCAAACCCCTATGGCAGAAAGAAAATCTAACGCTTACAGAGTTCGTTACCATCAGCCGTGAAGCTATTGGTGTCAGGGGTATCATTGACATGAAAGTAGTTGTCAAGCCAGAACCCGACCAAACCCAACGCTTGCTACAACTCCACAACCTACTTATCAAACCCATCGCCGATCTTCTGCCCACCGACGCGAACG
>JBFLZA010000980.1:0-2444 GCA_040756535.1 Cyanobacteriota bacterium | reverse complement strand
AACTGACCCTCACTGAACTGACCTTCGTAGCGGTTACCATTAGCAAAGTTGTAGGCTCCAGTGCCGCTGAATTTGCCATCACTGAACGCTCCTTTATAACTGCCACCATCCGCGAAGGTATAGGTTCCCTGTCCATCGGGTTTGCCGTTCTTAAAGTCCCCTTCGTAGCGATTCTTATTAGCGTATTCCCGAATTCCCTTGCCCTCAAACTGACCGTTGTTAAAGGTTCCTTTGTAATTGCCGCCATCAGCAAAAGTATAGGTACCTTGACCGGTGGGCTTACCGTCTTTGAATTCTCCTTCGTAGCGGTTCTTGTTGGCGTATTCGCAGACTCCCTTACCGTTAATCTGAGAGTCGCTAATGTCTCCCGTGCAGCGATCGCCATTGGCTAAAATGAAGGTTCCTTTCCCACTGGGATTGCCATCGATAAACTGCCCTTCGTAACGACCCCCATCGGCTCGAATGTAGGCTCCTTGACCGTTGGGTTGACCGTCTTTGAATTCCCCTTCGTAGCGATCGCCGTCTGGGTAGACTCGCACACCTTTACCATTGGGCTTATCTTCGCTGAACTCTCCTTCGTAGCTGCCTCCCTTGGCAAAAGTGTACTTACCTTGACCTTGTTTCTTGCCGTTGGTGAAGTTTCCTTCGTAGCTGTCCCCATTGGCATATTTGCAGCTGACTTTACCGTTGAGACCACCGTTGCTAACTTCCCCTTCGCAACGACCTCCATCGGGTAATGTCACAACACCTGCTAGGGCTTTTTGGGGATTGCTGAGCGAACTAGCAATACTTAAGCTTGAAGCCATCAATAGCGTTATTCCGAATCGCCCGATTGTCCGAAGCATGAATCTAAAAGACCTCCTGATCAACAACAGTATTTATCATCTATAAATTGTGAGCAATCTAACACCAACTGCCTTATCTTTGAAAATGTAAGACGAGTGTTTGAGTTACTTTAACGGTGCGAGATTCGTTTCTTCCACCTGTACATCGCGTCCGTTCTGGATTAGACGTTGGCGGACTTGGCGCTCAAAATCGGTGCCTGCGATCGTAAAATTAAAGTTCACCATCACCACCACCTGCTCTTTGTTTGCCAATGGTGCAAACTTCATCTGTTTTGCAGCGGTTAGAGCTGCTTCAGCAAGTCGGTTATGGATGCTAGTTTCTCCATCTTTTGAAACTGCATTTCCATTTGGCTCTACTGAAAACTCGGTAGATGCCTTTCCTTCAATAACTTGTGCCTCAACTACATTGCCGTTGCCATCAATTACGAGCCTGACTCTTACCCTACCTTCTTCACCAGCCAATGCTGCTGGATACTGGGGCACACATCCACTAATACACCTCAATCCAGCCGTTGGTCTTGAATTGGGTGAATTCTGGGGACGAGTAAGAGGAGAGTCTGTTGGCACTTGGGCAGTTACAGTTGAGACGTGATTGTGTGGATGCTCAGATGCGATCGCTCTTGCCACTACGAGAGGATTAACCGAACTAGCAACACTCCAGGGAGAAGCAACCAATAACGTGATTCCAAATTGACCGATTTTACGAAGCATAGAGAAAGAACCTTAAAAAGTCATGAACTTAGCTATTCTGTTGCAGGGATTGGTTCTGTTTCTTGTTGTTGTTGCCGTTCTCGTTCTAGTTGTTCTTGACGTTCGCGTTCTAATTGTTCTTGCCGTTTCCGTTCCTGGCGTTCCTGCTCTTGGCGCTCTCGTTCCTGACGTTGGCGGAATTGGCGATCAAATTTGAAGCCTGCGTTCGTATAATTAATATTCACAGTAACTACCGCCTGCTCTTTGTTTGCCAATGGTGTAAACTTCATCTGTCTTGCAGCGGTCAGAGCTGCTTCAGCAAGTCGGCTATGGATGCTAGTTTCTCCATCTTTTGGAACTGCATTTCCATTTGGCTCTACTGAATACTCGGTAGATGCGTTTCCTCCAAGAACTTGTGCATCAATTACATTGCCGTTGCGATCAATTACGAGCCTGACTCGGACTCTACCTTCTTCACCAGCTAATGCTGCTGGATACTGGGGCACACATCCACTAATACACCTCAATCCATCCATTTGTCTTGAATTGGGTGAATTCTGGGGACGAGTAGGAGCAGAGTCTGTTGGTACTTGGGCAGTTACAGTTGAGAGGTGATTGTGTGGATGATCAGATGCGATCGCTCTTGCCAGCACGAGATGATTAGCCGAACTAGCAACACTCCAGGTAGAAGCAACCAATAACGTGATTCCAAATCGACTGATTGTAGGAAGCATAGAGAAAGAACTTTGAAAAGGCATTAACTTAACTATTCGGTTGCAGGGATTGGTTCTGTTTCTTGCTGTTCTTGGCGCTCCTGTTCTTGGCGTTCCTGCTCTTGGCGTTCCTGTTCTTGGCGTTCCTGCTCTTGGCGCTCTCGCTCTTGACGCTCTTGTTCTTGACGTTCCTGCT
>JBFLZA010000979.1:0-2446 GCA_040756535.1 Cyanobacteriota bacterium | reverse complement strand
CCGTCGCCGCCAACAACAACGACGCCGCCAGCAATTTGAAGACCGTTCCAATGAATAGTCTTTAGTCAATAGTTCATAGTCTTTAGTCTTTAACTAATGCTTAATGGCTAATGACCAATGCTTAATGACCCATGACTAGTAACTAACCATGTTAAGTCCTAAAAGAACAAAATTCCGGAAACAGCAACGTGGGCGGATGACCGGAATCGCTACTCGCGGTAACGACATCAACTTTGGTGATTTTGGATTACAAGCTACAGAACCTTGCTGGATTACAGCGCGTCAAATCGAAGCTAGCCGTCGGGCTATGACTCGTTATATCCGCCGGGGTGGCAAAATCTGGATTCGCGTTTTTCCGGATAAACCCGTCACTCAGCGTGCGGCTGAAACTCGTATGGGTTCTGGTAAAGGCTCACCCGAATTTTGGGTTGCAGTTGTCAAGCCAGGTCGGATTCTTTTTGAAATCGCTGGTGTTCCAGAAGCAACAGCCCGTGAAGCAATGCGTCTAGCGGCTAACAAATTGCCGATCAAAACGAAGTTCATTACCCGCGAAGGGGAACAGGTGTAAAGTATGCCTCTGCCTAAAATCGAAGATGCCAGAAAGATGAGCGATCAGGAGCTGGCTGATGCAATTTTAGCGGCAAAGCGCGAATTATTTGAGTTGCGCCTGCAACAGGCAACCCGACGCTTGGAAAAGCCGCATCAGTTTAAGCACGTTAAACATCGCATTGGTCAAATGATGACCGTGATTCGGGAACGAGAAGTCGCTACCGTGCAGAATGCTCAAGAAGCATCCGCTGAAGCGAACACACCACAACCCGATACAACACAGGAGTAGAGTCTGATGGCAATTAAAGAAAGAGTCGGTGTGGTTGTCAGCGACAAAATGAATAAAACTGTCGTGGTTGCCGTTGAAAACCGCTCTCCCCACCCGAAGTACGGCAAGATTGTCGTGCGAACCAAGCGATACAAAGCTCACGACGAAGAAAATCAGTGTAAAGAGGGCGATCGCGTTCGGATTCAAGAAAGTCGGCCCCTCAGTCGGACAAAACGCTGGCAGGTTATTGAAATCCTCACGAATGTCTCTCAATCCTAAAAAAAATGTTGTTAGTTTTTAGTGTTTGGAGAACTAACAACAGGCTACCCAACACTTAATGACTAACAACCAATAGGAGAAACCCCATGATTCAACAACAGACTTACCTGAATGTCGCTGACAACAGCGGTGCACGCAAACTCATGTGCATTCGCGTCTTGGGCTCAGGAAATAGGCGCTACGGTGGTGTAGGGGATGTGATCATTGCCGTGGTTAAAGACGCCATCCCCAATATGGCAGTCAAAAAGTCCGATGTTGTTAGGGCTGTAATTGTACGCACTCGTCACGGACTACGGCGGGACAGTGGTATGAGTATTCGCTTCGACGACAACGCTGCTGTGATTATCAACGCGGATGGTAACCCAAGAGGAACCCGCGTTTTTGGTCCCGTGGCGCGGGAACTGCGCGATAAAAATTACACGAAAATTGTTTCTCTGGCTCCGGAGGTAATTTAATGGCAGGTACAAAAAAGCGGGCGACCAATACTCCAGTAGTGCGCCATAAAATGCACGTCAAAAAAGGTGACACCGTTCAAATTATTGCGGGTCGCGATAAAGGCAAAGTGGGAGAAATCTTGCGGGCAATCCCTAAAACTAGCAAAGTGATTGTCAAAGGGATTAACGTCAAAACGAAGCACGTTAAACCTCAGCAGGAAGGAGAGACCGGCCAAATTGTCACCTACGAGGCACCTATTCACAGTTCTAACGTTATGCTTTACTCCTCTAAACAAAAGGTTGCTAGCCGCGTTTGCTATACCTTGACAGAGGATGGACGTAAAGTGCGGATGTTAAAAAAAACAGGTGAAATTATTGATTAATAAGTCATGAGTTCTGAACTCGCAATCGCATGACCAATGACTAACAATCATTTCCCTGACCAAGCCCAGGGTAGAAAGGACAAAAACCATGACAGAACGATTGAAAACTATCTATCAAGAAACAATAGTTCCAAAGCTTAAAGAGCAATTTGGTTACACAAACATTCATCAAATCCCCAAAGTCGAGAAAGTGACTGTCAACCGGGGATTGGGAGAGGCATCGCAGAATGCTAAGGCGTTGGAATCTTCTTTGAGTGAACTGGCAATCATTACGGGGCAAAAACCTGTAGTAACACGAGCTAAAAAAGCGATCGCTGGTTTTAAAATCCGCCAAGGAATGCCCGTTGGTGTCATGGTTACCCTACGGGGAGGGCGTATGTATGCATTTCTTGATCGATTGATTAACTTATCGCTGCCTAGAATTCGTGACTTTCGTGGCATCAGTCCCAAAAGCTTCGATGGTCGTGGCAACTATACCCTGGGTATTCGAGAGCAACTGATCTTTCCGGAAGTAGATTACGACAGCATCGATC
>JBFLZA010000978.1:0-2448 GCA_040756535.1 Cyanobacteriota bacterium | reverse complement strand
CCGAACCTTGCTTGCTAAAGAGATTGACCCTTCTAAACCATCGTCGGTTCTGGGTAGCGCCTTGAAAAAGATTCAAGACTTGTTGGACGAAAAACGTTCAGATTCAGTCCAGGGAGCATTTAATGTTGCCTTAGCCAACGTTACGACTTCTAACGGTGCTTTAGCTTTATCTGTTAAAGCAGTTGTCGCAGAGGCTATTGCTCCGCTGGCTCTAGAAGTCGAAAAATTAGCTCAGGAATTTCGAGAACAAGAGCTTGTGGAATCGGTTCTTGAGCAGACGATTGCCAAAGGAGCTACCTATGAAGAAGCGGTAGTAGTGGAACTGCAAGATTGGGCTAAGTTGGGTGGAGCTGAAGTGCATTATGTTGCCAAAGCAAATCAGCCGGGTGATATTCTCGTCAAACTGACTTCCCATTCGATAGCAGCGATAGAGCTATCGATTATCATTGAGGCGCGGAACCGACCTTCTAAACAATGGGGTCGCAAACTAATTTCTGAACAATTAGCGAAGGCGATGGCTTTGTATGAAGCGAAAGCTGCTATTTTTTTAAGTCGCACTCATCAAGGATTAGCTGCTGAAGTTGGAGAATGGGCAGATGGAGTCTGCTCTCAAGGAATCTGGGTGGCAACGACACACGAACTGCTGACGGTAGCGATTCAGTTTCTAGTGGTGAGGCACAAATTAACAGAGCAACAAGCCCATCGCTCAAAGCTTGACTACAATGCCATAGAATCTCAAATTATTCGGATTCAGTCATCCCTGGACTACATCACCAGAATCAATACCGATTTAACGGGTTTGGAAGAGAAGACTCAGGGGATAAGAAATAAAGCCCAGGCGATGAAGACAGAAATTCGCAGCGCCCTGACTTCAATTTCGGAAGCTCTAAACCAAGACGATACAGCTAGCTGAGTGCATATTTGTTAATGGTGATATACCAAGCCCTTTCAAGCTTAAGCCTCACAATGTAGAGAGGCTTTTTTTCTGAAAGGGCGATCGCCGAAAAAGACGTACCAATTGGTACGGACTTCAATCGGCAACCTTTTCACTTATTGGTATTTCATTGGTGAATCGTCCCATCTGGCATAATTGCTCCATTGAGATTGGCATTACTTAGATTGGCTCCACGGAGGTTCGCGTCCTTTAGGTTGGCTTTTTCTAGGTTGGCATTTTCTAAGTCAGCCCCACGGAGGTCTGCTGAAGTGAGGTCAGCTCCGCTTAAGTTGGCACTATTCAAGCAGGCACCGCAAAGGTTTGCTAAAGTAAGGTCGGCTCCGCTTAAGTTCACTTTGTCTAGCTTTATTCCAGTCAAATGAGTGCCAGTTAAGTTAGTACCACTCAGATTTGTACTACTATTGATTTTGGCTTCTCTCAAATTCGCTTTAGCCATGTTTGCCGCAACTAGATTAGCCGACTCTAAGTTAGCTTTACTCAAGTTGGCTTCACTAAGATTGGCTACACTTAGGTTGGCACTATTGAGGTTAGCCTCACTTAATTGGGCTTGACTTAAATTCGCTTGAATAAGTTTCGCCTCAAGCAACACGGCTTGGTTTAAATTTACCTCAACTAAGTCAGCTTCACTCAAATTAGCGGAACGTAAATCAGCTGAAGTTAGATTTGCTCCTTGCAAATTAGCTTGACATAAATTAGCAGAACGCAAGTTAGCTGAAGTTAGATTTGCTCCTTGCAAATCAGCCCTACTAAGATTTGTCCCTTCTAATGCGGCTGAACTTAAGTCCGCTTTTTGCAGGTTTATTTCAGTCAAAATAAATCCACTTAAATTAATATTTGATAAATTAGTACCTGGCAATGACGCCCCCGGAGCAATCAGGTAAGCACCTGCTGCAACCGGATTAAAGCCTGTAGGAAATATAGTTGTTGTAACACATCGAGCTTGATGAAGATTAGCGCCCTCAAGGTTAGCTCCTTTTAAATTTGCTCCTATCAAGTTGGCGATGCTTAAGTCTGCATTTATTAGATTTGCATTTGTCAAATCAGCCTCTCTCAACCAAGCTCGTATCAGGTTAGCTTTACTCAGATTGGCTTCTGTCAATTTAGCTTTTTTTAAAAAGGCTCTACTAATATCTGCTCCTTCTAAGTTGGCATTAGACAAGTTTGTAAGCCACGTAAACCCATGACAACTTTCTTCAGATAGGTCTGCCTGAACTAGGTTAGCCCCTTTTAAATTAGCATTATTTAAATTAACCCCTGTCCAACAAACGTGGCTAAGGTTAGCTTTACTTAAATTAGCTTCGCTCATATTAATCCCAATAGCCGAGTATCTTCCAGCCTTCATAGGCTTGATAACTGTTCTGCTTAAATCTGCTCCAGATAAGTTAATTCCAGAAAAGTCTGATCTTTTCGCCTTTTCATACTGCTCTAAAAATTCTTCACGACTGACAGATGTCTCTTCACCCGATTCTTTGGTTAAATAAATCCTATTTATC
>JBFLZA010000977.1:0-2448 GCA_040756535.1 Cyanobacteriota bacterium | reverse complement strand
AGGTGAGGTAACAGCTATGAGTAAGCGATCGCGAATATGTTCAAATACAACTCTGACATAGGGTAAGTATTGCGGGTTGCGTTCGACAAAGTAGATAACGGGGGCGGTATCGAGAAATAGCTTACTTACACCCTGTAGCTGTTCTGCTATACTCACTCTTGTTTCTCTTTCCTAGATTCCATTGCTTCAATTTCTAGCTCTGGAAACTCGCCGCGCCTCATGCGAGTAACATATTCTTGAGCATCCATACCACCGAGTAGATTGGGTGCTATTCCCATAAATTCCATTACACTGCGGCGTGGTTTCCGTTTAATTTCACAACGTCGTAGTTTTTGTGTTAAGTGGGCAATGAGCTGCAATTGCTCATCCGGTGTGAGATCGTCTGCTTGTTTCATTACATCAAATAATTCTTTAGACATTTTGGTTTATCCTCGTGGTTGTCGGTTAAAGTTTGAGTCAAAATCTGTATGGCTTGGGCTTTTTCTTCGGGGGTTAAAGCAAGAAGTTGTGTTGCTAATTCTTTGAGTGTCATAGGTGCGATCGCGCTATATTAAAATATTTCTATTCAAATTCATAGCTTGTTCATCTGCTACATCTGCTGCTGACGCTTCTTAATCTCATCAATAGACAACAACAACGTCTCCTCAATTTCCTCCCTTACTGCATCATTCACTAGACAACCAATATTCAGCTAGCCCACAACAACATCCTCTTCTCAATCTCTTCCCAGGTTTTGCGCGGCACCTGAACCGCTTCTTCGTTGCACTTCGCTATAAGCCAATTGCCATGGAAGTAATTTTGCAAAGCTGCTAATTCTCCCTCAGATAAGTTGACTGTTTCTAGACTGAGATTTAGAGCTTCGATCCAGGTGTGATAGATACGCTTAACAAATTCTTGGTACACCTCCATTTCAACTATTTGATATCCTTCTACCTCAAGTATTTTGTTTGGCTTTGTAAATTTAGTTTGAAGTTCTTTCAATCTAGTAATTAATGCTTTAAAGTTTACGTATTGAAATATTTTTATGTCTTCTAATTCATGAATGAGAGCAAACTCACTTTGAATAGCACTGTTAAATGCGGAGATCAATATATATCCTGATCGGTCTTGGGAATCAATTTCAGGCTTACAGCAAACACCTCCTAAAGCTAAGTTAAAAACACGAGTGAGAGCATAGTCAGAGTCGAGAGCTTTGACAAGTTCAAAATCGAGATTAGGGTCACGTTTAGGGTTATTAAGAAGAGCAAAATCATGATTGATGTCACGCTCAAAGCTATGGTCAAGAGTAGAATCAAGAGCGCGAGCAATGGCAAGAGCGATATCACAGTCGAGATAATAGTTAAATCTACGGGCAATGAAGATTACAGTAGCACGTTTAACGGCAGGCTTGCAGTCTCCTTCCGATCTAGCCGTTACCCAATCTGCCCAAGTGAGTAGAGTCTGCAACTTGGGAGTGTTGATATATTGTTGTGTTTCCTTCTCCATCAACAACAGCAACTCATCTGCCCCTCCACCCATTAACCCTGCCACTAGTAAAAACACCTCTTCCCAGCGTTCATTTGTTAGATTAGCAGTGACCAATTGCTCAATTTGGGAGTAGTGGTAAATATGTTGATTTGTTAGATGATTAGCGACCAATTGCTCAATTTGGCGGTGGTGGTAAATATGTTGTGCGGTTAAATACTCTTGAAATGTCCGGTGAGAAAATGACCAAATCCTCTGCGCCCGTTCAATCAATAACCCATGCTGCGCTTCTATCGCCTTTAATACTTCTTGACTCTCTTCATTTGAAATGTCCAGATACTCGGCAAGGTATTCCTGAATTTCATCCTGCTCAAACAGGATAAATTGCTCTTGCTCAAACTTATGGGCAGCAAGATAACTCAGAAGCTTTTTCTTGCCTGCTAGTGATAAATTGCGGTAACGTTCACTTCCTGCTGTTCGCCTGATTCCTCTCTTTTCATCCCACTCTTGCAAAAGCAAATTAACTCCTCGCTCATACAAATTGGAACGTTTAGCGGGTAAATCTTTTAAGTCATTGAAAACCCAACAGGTTAAACTCAGTAAGATTGGGGTAACAGCGAGTTCAGCAGTGGGTTTGTTTTCAGTCAGCTTTGCTATGAACTTTGCCTGAATCTCTGCTGCTTGTTCGGGTGTTTCAGCCAACGCAACAAACCAGTTTCGTGCAAAGCTTTCGACTTGCTCTGGTTTAAATTCAGCGACTTCAACGCAATCAAACTTATCAGATATGTACTCTGTTGTTTGTGTCCGGCAAGTGAGAATAAAGCGATTTTTGTAATACTGCGTGGATTGGGAAAACTTATAAATGTGCTCTTGAACCTCTCGCCTCGACAGACTCGGCACTTCATCCAAACCATCAAGCAAAATCAAAACTTTACCCTGTTTCAAGATTTGTTTGGTTTGCTCCTCATCAGCCAAGTCAAATTC
>JBFLZA010000976.1:0-2449 GCA_040756535.1 Cyanobacteriota bacterium | reverse complement strand
TCTTTGCATCTATATCAAAAATAGATGTTGTCAGTTTTACAAAATTTTTGTCTTCATTGCTTAAGGTACCGTTAACAAAAGCTTTAGAGGAGACTGGGGATTGGGTTTAAGGGTTGAGGGTTGAAGGTTGTTCGCTACAGGAACTGGCGATCCAACTCGTTTCCCGTAGGGATTCCCAGATGGGTAGGTTTGAAGGCTCAAGTTTTCAACTTGCTTTCCTTGAGCTACGCCCCGCTACGCTAACAACCTCCAACTTTCAACTCCTCTGTTCAGTCCCTAGTTTTGACGACCTTGACGTGCTTTGGAGAGGAGAGAATCAGCAAAAGCCATCGCTTCTTGGGCTGAATGCCCCCCGGCCAGTTGAGCAATTTCATCTCGGCGTGTCCCGTGAGTATCGAGAAGACTAACACGGACAACTGTGCGCCGATCGCTCAGTTGGGCATCAGCGAGTTGGTTATCTTGTTCAACAATGACTTTACCATTAACTTTATAGGATGCTTGTTGTTTTTCTAATTGGGAAAGGGGCTGGTCGATGACCTGTTTATCCACTCGGAAATGCCGATCTGCCATAGCAGCAATTAAGGGTTGGTGAGTGACACACAGAATTTGATGCCGCTGACTGAGTTGGTGAAGTTTTTCTGCGATCGCTTGTGCCACACGTCCCGATACTCCCACATCAATTTCATCGAAAATTAAGGTTCTATCAGCCTCGTTGGTTGCTGAAAAACACGCTTTCAAAGCCAGCAAAAAGCGGCTCATTTCCCCACCCGAAGCGGTTGCAGCCAGCGTTTGCAGGGGTTCTCCTGGGTTGGGAGAGAAGTAAAAGGTGACTTGGTCAGCGCCAGCAGCAGTAGGAGAGATGGATGTAATCTCCACTTTAAACTGCACTTTTTCCATCGCTAAAGGCTTGAGTTCTTCCACTAAGCGCTTTTCCAGTTTTTGGGCTGCTTTATAACGCAGATGGGTTAGTTGAGTACAGGTATTTGTCAGCTTTTCCTGACAAATGGCATGGGTTTTTTCCAGTTCTTCTAGAGATTGACCTTCGCCAGTGAGTTCGCCAAGTTCTGTCCTAAGTTTCTCGTAGTGAGCGATCGCATCGGCAAGGGTCGGCCCATATTTGCGGCAAATTTGTTTGAGAGCCTGAATGCGCTCTTCCACAGCTTGCAGGCGTTCTGGGTCGGTTTCTAGTCCATCTCCGTAGGCATTAATTTCATGAGATGCGTCCGTTACCTGTGCCAGGGCTCCACTCACCAAATCCAGCAACGACTGCAACTGAGTATCGTAGCGTAGCATATCACTCAATGTCACTTCAGCTTGAGCCAATAAATCGGCTGCAGCCGTACCGCTGTCATTTTGGTAAAGTGCTTGATAGACCAGGTAACTCTGTTGTTGTAAATCCACAACATGACTTAGACGCTGCCGTTCTTGTTCGAGCTGCTCAAGTTCGTCAGCCTCTGTGAGGTGAGCAGCACTCAGTTCTTGGGCCTGATACTCTAACCAGTCGAGCCGTTGCAGGCGTTGTTGCTCGGATTGCCGTCGTTTCTCCAGCGCTTGTGATGCCTCCTGACAAACCATATAGGCACAAGCCACACACTCTCGCTGCCGAATTAGACCTTCACCGCCGTAAAGGTCGAGTAATCCCCGTTGCATAGTGGGTGCCATCAGTTGTACGGTTTGACCTTGAGCCGTGATTTCCACTACACGATCGCGCAGTTTTTCCATCAGTTGGCGATTGACCAAAACACCATTGACCCGTGTACGCGATCGCAGATTTCCTTGAGTAACGGCAATTTCTCGGCTACACACCAAATCCACTTCATCGAGCAAGTCAATTTCCTGTTCGCTCAACCAATCTATTAATGCGGCATCTGCCCGAAATGTCGCTTCCACAATCGCCCGTTGTGCACCTGTACGAATGAGTCGATTGCTAACCTTTCCGCCTAAAGCCACATCAATAGCATCCAAAATAATCGACTTGCCAGCACCGGTTTCGCCAGTCAAGACATTTAGACCCGCACCAAATTCCAGTTCTAGCTTGTCAACGAGGGCAAAGTTTTGAATCCGCAAAGAACGCAGCATAGGGATTTTAGAGGTTTACTGAGGGGCTCTCTTAGTGAATTAACCGACTCAAAGTCGGTAATCCCTTGGGTAATGGGCATGAAGCCAAGCTATCCTTAGGGGGAACGCTTTTCACTTACTTTCGTCTCATCCCTCCCATCCTAGAGATGGGTTAAGTCAAGACATAGAATTCACTTCCAGGGAAGAGGCAACATGGACTCACCCAATACATACTTATAAACATCAGCAGCTAATGGGAGTGGTCGTTGAGCCAATTTGGCGGCGGCAATACCCAATCCAGTGTAAATTTAGTGTCAAGTTGAAGGCGAGAGCGATTTTCTATGCAATGGCAAATGAGAGCTGTTGGCGAATCCTGCCCAAAGCTCCTGGG
>JBFLZA010000975.1:0-2452 GCA_040756535.1 Cyanobacteriota bacterium | reverse complement strand
TGGGGATTTGTCTTCGTTTTATCACTCCTTAACGCCATACTACTTGTAGGCATAGCAATGCAGGGACATGAAGCCACTCATCGGCTGTTATTTAACAGTCAGTTTTTGAATGACTGGTGGGGTGGAATATTGACAGCATTCACTCTAATTCCTTTTTATGCATTCCGGGAGTTTCATTTAGCTCATCATGCTTATACGCATCAACCCAGTGTAGATCCAGAAGAGCCTGTGAATCATAACCGCCCCTTTTTCTCCATTTTTACTGTCGGAAGCATGATTGGTATTTTGACTCATTACAAAACGCTTTCGACCAATTTATCGAGTCAATCTACGAAGCGATATGGGGGATTAAAAGATATATTTTTCTTAAGCATTGCCGGAGTTCTCTATTTCTTGATTGTCCCGATCGCAGGAATTTCCCTCTGGTATACAGTTGTCCCAACTTTGCTGTTATTGCCAATCGTTTTCTCCGTTCGGGCCGTGTCTGAGCATCATGCTATTCCACCTATGCTTAAAAAAAGTACCAATCAGACCGACAACCTCAAGGTGGATAGCTGGATTGTATTGACGAACCCCGTAATAACTTGGCTATGGAGCAACGTCAATTATCATCAGGTTCACCATCGGTATCCCTATTTGTCTCACCGATATTTTCCAGCAATTTTTAAAACGACTCAGAACGAGCAGGCTTATCTGGTGCTAAATGGTTATTTCCAGGCTCTGATGAACTTGAAAGATAGACCCTATTATGGCAGCCAGGAAGACTTGAAACCTTTTTTGAAAAATGAATTGGCTACTAACGTCTAGCGTAGCGTGATCAAGGCTTATTACTCGTTAGGAAAAGAGGGGGTTAGGGGATGATACAAGATTTGAGGACAGCTACTTTTTGCTGTGGATGCGGTCAATTTTTCTAATGGAACTCAATCTTTTTGGCAAACAAAGAAGTCGGTGGGTAACCCTTTTATTGGTTACTACCCTTTCCACAACTAGCATTATCCTTCTGGTCTACAGCCTCTGGCAATCTCAAACCACTGGTCAAAATTCATCACCGACTCTCCCAGAACATAGAGTAGAGCTTAATGCCGTTTCTGCATTGGGGCATTTGGAACCTCAAGGAGAAGTAATTCGCCTGTCAGCTTCAGCCTCTACTACAGGGGCGCGGGTTGACCAACTGTTTGTGAAACAGGGAGATCGAGTTCAGGCTAGGCAAGCGATCGCAATTTTGGACAGCCACGATAACCTCGAAGCAGCCCTAATCAAATCTCAAAAACAAGCCAGCGTTGCCCAAGCTCGTTTAGAACAAGTTAAAGCTGGAGCTAAAGAAGGTGAAATTAAGGCTCAGAAGGCGAAGATTGAAGGCTCAAGGGCTGAACTACGGGGACAAATTGCGACTCAACAGGCAACCATTGAGCGCTTAGAGGCTGAGTTGCAAGGGGAAAAGAACGCTCAAGAAGCAACGATTAAGCGATTAAAGGCTGAATTGGATAATGCCAAAACAGAGTGTATGCGCTATCAAAGCTTATACCAACAAGGTGCGGTGGCAACTTCCCAACGTGATATCAAGTGCTTGGAAGAGAAAACCGCACGAGAGCGCGTCAATGAGGCCGAAGTTACCCTGAACCGGATTGTGACGACGCGTGGAGAGCAAATCAAAGAAGCCAAAGCGACTCTCAAGCGTACAGTGGAAACGGTGGAAGAGCAGTTAGCATCTAACCAAGGGACGCTAGACCAAATTGCTGAAGTCCGTCCAGTAGACGTAGCGGTTGCCCAAGCTGAGCTCGAAGATGCTAAAGCTGCTGTGCAACAGGCTAAGGCACAGTTAGATTTAGCCTATGTGCGATCGCCCAGAGCCGGTCAGATTCTGAAAATTCACACTTGGCCCGGAGAAATTATCGGTAATCAAGGCATTGTTGAGCTGGGACGAACTGACCAGATGTATGCGATCGCAGAAGTCTATGAAACAGATATCAGTAAAGTTCATTTAGGTCAACGAGCCACCATTACTAGCGCTGGGTTTCCCGGTAAATTACAGGGAACTGTAGACGAGATTGGTTTACAAATTGGCAAAAAAGATGTACTCGGTACTGACCCAGTCGCTGATGTAGACGCCAGAGTAGTGGAAGTCAAAATCCGCCTCAATTCAGCAGATAGCCAACGAGTGACTGACCTGACTAACTTAAAGGTGAAGGTGGTCATTGATACATCCAACCCTGAATAAAAAACGACTCTAACCATCTCAGTTGAATTGATATAACCTCATATTTTATCTGTGTGAATTGCAGCAAAAACGCACCTATAGCAAAAGGCAGAAGGTAGAGGACAGAAGGCAAAAGGTTTATTACGGGTAGGTGGTCGTTTCAGCCGTTAAATCTCTCCTAACCTTTATGGCGACAGCTATATATCTGCGTTCATCTGCGTGCATCTGTGGTTTTTTTTTTTTCAATTTGTTGAG
>JBFLZA010000974.1:0-2453 GCA_040756535.1 Cyanobacteriota bacterium | reverse complement strand
CCCTACTCCCCAGCTCCCCCGCTCCCCCGCTCCCTAGCTCCTGTGCTCCCTTACTCCCTAGCTCCTCTGTTCCCTCACTCCCCTGCTCCCCAGCTTTAATCAGACGAGTAGCTTCATACCCATCCATGACTGGCATATGCATATCCATAAAAATCAGGTGGGGTTTCCAACTTTCCCAGATTGCGATCGCCTCTCGACCATTTTCCGCTTCTTGCACACAAAAGCCGATGGATGTGAATAACGTAACTAACACGAGACGACTCTCAAAGCGATCGTCAACCACTAAAATGCGATACTCCGATTGGTTTGGTGCTAAACCAATTACCTTACGCTTCGTTTGGGTGATTTGCACCTCAGTTGCGTCAGCGAGTGCGATCTGAATATCAAACGCAAAGGTAGTGCCCTTCCCTAATACACTACTAACCTGAATATCTCCCCCCATCAACTGCACGAACCTGCGACTAATGGGTAAACCTAATCCTGTCCCTTGCTGAGATTTTCGGCCCGCTTCTGTTTGCCCAAACGGTTCAAATAATAAATCAATTTCTTCAGGAGCAATGCCAGGCCCGGTGTCTTCCACTGCGAACAACAAACGAGAGTTGGCGAGTAGACATTGACAATCGGAAACTGAGAATGAGGATTGTGGAAGGAGGCACGAGGACAGGGGGAACGGGGGAAAAGAAACCTCTGTTTTGTTTTCTTGTTCACTCGTTGTTTTCTCGGAAGAGTTGCTGGGTGTTGCAATGGGTGAGAGTTCCAATCCCTCTCTAATTTCCTCCTGGTTCCCTATTCCTTGTTCCCTCCAGGAGTTGCATTCCCGATTGTCCATGCTCACACGCAACGTCACCTGGCCAGATTCAGTAAATTTGATGGCATTACCCAGCAGGTTAATTAAACAGGAACGCAACTTGCTTTCGTCAGTTTTTACGCCTTGGGGAATATTAGGAGCAATATCAAAAATCAAATCGAGATTTTTGGCTTGTGCTCTTAATCGGAACATATTTTCTAAATTGTCTAGCAGGCGAATTAAGTCAAAGCAGTTTTCATGTAATGCAATTCGTCCTGCCTCGATTTTGGACATTTCCAGCACATCGTTAATCAAATCCAGCAGATGTTCACCAGCACGATTGATAATGCCCAAATATTGTTGATGCTGAGTGGATAGAGAGGAGTCGCGATTCATGATTTGGGTAAAGCCGAGGATAGCGTTGAGCGGGGTACGCAATTCATGGCTCATATTTGCTAAAAATTCACTTTTAGCGCGGTTGGCGGCATCGGCTGCATGTAAAGCTTGTTGCAGTGCTGCGGACTGTCTTTGAGTTTCTTCGAGTAATTCGGCTTGCTGCAAAGCGACTCCCAACTGACTGCCAACTTGCAGCATCATATTAATTTCTGCTGTTTTCCATTGGCGGGAACCGGAATTTTGATAAGTCGCCAGTAATCCCCAAAGTTGACTCCCACAGAAAATCGGAACCGTGATGTAGGCTCTGGCTTGAAATTGCTCTAGGAGTTTAATGTAACAGGAGGGGAAGTGAGCCTGGTAAATGTCTTCAACAGCAAGGTACGATGCGCCTCGGCGGTACGCGCCACCTTTAGTTCTTTGCAGGTAAGTATCGCGCACTGGCTCATTGCTACTGCTTAAGGTTTTTACAGTGCAACTTGAGTCTTCTACAGTATCTGTGGTGAAAGTGGAGTCGTTGTGTTGTTGTCGCAGCAAAGAAATCCACTCACCTCCCACCGACTCAGCGACAAACTCTCCACTCCAGTCTGGATTGAACCGATAGATGGCGATACGATCGCAATTAATGACTCGCCGTAATTCTTGGGTTGTGGCGGTGAATATGGTTTCAAGATCCAACGTCTGGCGCATGTGTTGAATCACTCTAGCGATCGCTTTTTCCCGTTGGGCCATCTGCCAGAAGGTTTCTTCTGCTTGTTTGCGCTCGGTGATGTCGCGTCCTTCGGAAATGAGCAATACCACATTCTGGCTAGAGTCCAAGACGGGTTTGATGGAAACATCAAGGGTAGCTAGCGTGTTGCTTGCACCTTTAAGATCGACCTCATAACGAACTGTCTCACCTTGAGCGGCACGAGCGATCGCATTTTTTAACTGCTCCTGTTTTAGGGTGAGGCGAGGTGCTTTTTTGCTCTGATGCTGGCTTGTTGTTTTCTTGGTTTTGGGATCGATCCAGCATTTAGCTTCCCACAATCGATGCCCAAACAGCTTGGATAACTCCCTTCCTGTGAAGTCGAGGGCCGTTTGATTGGCATCGAGTAAAGTGCCATCAGGTTGCAGTACGGCAGTAAATTGGAAACTTGAATTAAAAATCGCCCGGAAGCGTCTCTCACTCTCACGCAAGGCTTCCTCAGCTATTTTTCGCTCACTGATATCTGCGATCGCGCTAATCATCGATTGCGGCGTTCCGTTGGAGTCGCGCACTAGCGATACCGTT
>JBFLZA010000973.1:0-2470 GCA_040756535.1 Cyanobacteriota bacterium | reverse complement strand
CATCTTCACCTTCCTGTTGCCGTTCCAGATGACGCAGGTGTGGCATATCCGCTGGCAGCAGAAACGAAGCCGTGCTAGGTTCAACGCAAAGGGGTGTACTCGCTCTCAGCGCTAGAACCACTCGTGCCGTAACCCACTCCTCAAGGGATTGAGCCAGACGCTCTAGATAAAAGCCATTTTCGGTATAAGTGAGTTTCAGCATCAGCTAGTCTCCTGCTTGTCCAGGTTTAATTGCTGTCCACGCCAGAACTGTTCCGCGAAGGCAACAGTTGGGTGCATTGGCGCTTTAGGCGGCGTGCGTAGTATCATTCCCGCTTGTTGGGGAGTGCGATCGCCTTTTCGGCTATTGCATCGCTCGCAAGCTGTAACTACGTTGTCCCAAGTATGTTTTCCGCCTTTTGACCGAGGAATTACGTGATCGAGTGTTAACTGTTTTGTGCTACCGCAATATTGGCAGCTATGCTTGTCGCGTCTTAAGACTTCCCGCCGATTCACTGGAGGTACTCTCCAAACCCGCTCTCTATCGGTAATCGTCAAGCGAATGTGTTCCGGCACTAGCAGCACAACACTGGGTGAATGCACTTTATAGCCTTTACCGCTTGCCAAATCCAGGGGTTCCGCTTTCCCCGTTACCAATAAGGCGATCGCTCGCTTGATGTTGACTCGACTGACGGGTAAGTAGTTCTTAGAGAACACCACCACCGATTGCCTTAACACTTCAGTTGCGCTCGTCACGGTTTGGACTCCTTATACTTAAAAACCCCCGCATCTTTTTATTAAGAGCGGGGGCGGAAAAAACGTTTATGGTTTTCTCGTCCTATGTGGGTAAGGCGCTTTTTCGCCTGTACCTCCCGCTGCACCTGTCTATTTGTGGAAAGATGGCCAGAAAACTTCCGGCGTCTTTATTAATAAATTGATTACCAAATCCTGCTGTGGGCTGTTCTATCGCGCTATATCTGCCCTCATACAAAAATTCCACCCGTAATGCTTCTGAGTACCAACCTCGGAGGTTAGTAACATCATGGCATTGGGTGGAGAGGGATATATGAAGGCTCACAGAAGGTAACTTAATGAAGATGAATTTGAAAGCTGACTTTTACATACTACACTGGTATTACAAACATGTCCATATATTTGGAGAAAAAAAGATGATGCGTACACTCACCAAAACTGCTACCACCGACATGGAAGTGACCAGCATCCGTTTAGAGAGAGAACTCAAAGAGAAGCTCAAAGAACTCTCTGGCAATCAAGGCTATCAAGCTCTGATACGGGATGTCCTGTGGAACTATGTACAGCAGAAATCTGGTGATTATCGACCCGAATTTTCCCAATCTGATATCCGGGCCAGCATAGAGGCAGTAGCCCAACAAGAAGAACGCTGTGTACTTACAGGCAAGTTTATTCGACCAAACGAGCGGATGTTATTGGGGTTAACGGCAACTGGGGATATGGTTCCTCTCAGTTTAGGGAGTTTATCAAATGGCTAAAATCATGCTTATATAAAATTTGGTAGGGGCACTCACCAAACGGGTGCCCTGATTAATTTTTTGACTCAGGCGTCGCAAACATTTGCACCGCATAGGTTTGACCCAACGGGCCGACAGCTATTCCATAGCCAAATTGGGTGTATTCCGGAGTGAGGAGGTTGGCTCGATGCCCATTACTATACATCCAGCCGCTTTGAAACCCTTCCAGTTTGCGATAACTCAACCCTAAGAGTTGCTTGTCACTGCGAACAATGTTTTCACCAACTCCGACGAACAAACTGCCGCCGACAGAAAGGAAGCGATCGCGCGGCCCTTTACCTTCACGAGAGATATGGTCAAAGTATTGGCGCTTGAGCATATCCTCTGCATGGAGTTGTGCGGCTTTGGAGAGTAAGGGGTCTTCAATCAAAGGCTGAACATTGTTGAGAGTGCGATCGCGATTAACCAGTTGCAGAGCAAACGCCCTGGACTCCGGTAGAGAACGTAATTGATTCGCATTCAAGGGGCTTGCTAGTGCTTTTCCGATTTTCCAGTCTAACCCTCCCGGTCCATTGTATAGATCTGAATCCCCAAGCCCTGGTGGTGAGAATTCCCTCCAGAAGTAGCGGATATCGAGGGGGTATCCCCGTAAAAATTGGCTGATGAAATGAGTGGTTGGCCCTGAAATCACAACTATTATGATGAAAAGCAGGTATCTCCATCTCAGGTTTGCTTGATCTTGTGCTTTCTTCTCATTTATAGACATAGATTTGAACCCTGAAACCCTTGAGCAATAACGAGAGGATTCCTCCTCTAGTAGATATATCTCTCACTCATGGTGGACTTATGCAAAATCGAACTCACCAGTATGCAGTGCCCATCCTACAACCAAACGCTCTTTTGATAACAGTGCCAGCTCCTATATTTAGACAGGGAATTCTTCTGTGTACGCTAATCTCCAAAGGCAATATCTAAGATATGTGGGGCAAAGTAAATTCTTG
>JBFLZA010000972.1:0-2471 GCA_040756535.1 Cyanobacteriota bacterium | reverse complement strand
ACAATACAGCAGCAGCAAAACAAAAGCATTATTCAAGCGGCTAAAGAACAAATTGAGCCGAATCAAGCTTCATCTTACAGTCGGGCGATTAAAACCTTGCGGCAAATTTTACCAGATCAACCGGGGTATGCCGAAGCCCAGCAGTTAATGACTCAATGGAGCCGTACTATTTATCTCATTGCACAATCACGGGCAGCGCGAGGTCAGTTGCAGCAGGCGATTCAGACAGCCGCGCTAGTGCCACCAGGTTCTCCCTCATCTGAAGCGGCTAAAACAGCGATCGCTAAATGGCAGCAGGGCAAGCGTTAAAAATGATGAATGATGAATGATGAATTGGGAAATGAGCAACGGTTTTGAATTTCTCGCTTCATTATTCATACTCAAGCCATTAGGTTTTGTTTGCATTAATTTTAGCTCCGTTGGTGAGCAGAGGACGTTCTCCACCAGGGGATGTCTGCCGTATAGGAATCTCAATCCAAAACTTGGTTCCCTGTCCGGGTTGAGATTCACACTCAAAGATTCCACCATGTTTTTCAACAATAATTTGATAACTAATCGAAAGACCCAAACCCGTTCCTTTTCCTATCGGTTTAGTAGTAAAAAAGGGGTCAAAAATTTGCGCTTTTAACGCTGGGCTGATGCCAGGGCCATTGTCGGCAATCTGAATCACAATACTAGACGTAGCGGGTGAGAGGTAAGCCAATGTTTCTCCACTCCTCTCTCCTCTCCCTTGAAGACTCACTTCCTTCACACTGGTGGAAATAGTAATCTTGCTTTTTCTATGCTTTAATTCCTCCGCCGTTTGAGTTAAATTGTACTCTTCCAAGGCATCAATCGCATTACTCAAGACATTCATAAATACTTGATTGAGCTGACTGGCATAACACTCAATCAAGGGTAAATCTCCATAACTTTTAACCACCTCGATACCCGGAGAATTCGGCTTATCTTTCAGGCGATGTTGCAAAATCAATAGGGTACTATCTATCCCTTCGTGGATATCAACGGGTTTCATATCCGCTTGATCAAGACGAGAAAAATTCCGGAGGGATAGCACTAGCTTGCGGATGCGCTCCGAGCCAATTTTCATCGATGTCAAGATTTTGGGTAAATCTTCATTAACAAAATCTAAGTCTATTGCTTGAGCATACTCAAGAATTTCTGGAGCTGGACGAGGGTAATGCTTCTGATACAAATGGAGCAAATTGAGCAAATCTGTTGCATACTGATTGGTGTAAGTCAAGTTGCCGTAGATAAAGTTAACGGGATTGTTAATTTCATGCGCCACACCAGCCACTAACTGCCCCAGACTGGACATTTTTTCGGTTTGAATCAGTTGAGTTTGTGCTTGCTTGAGATTATCAAGCGCTAAGCTGAGTTGTTCTGCCTGTTGCTGTTTCTCTTGCAGTAACTCTGCTTGCTGTATAGCAATACCCAGATGAACCGCAACTTGTCTGGCAAATTCAATTTCCGAGACTTCCCACTGTCGCAGTGCACTGCATTGATAAATACACAACAATCCCCAAAGAGCATTTTGTTTAGGGAGCGGCACCACCAAGCTAGCTCGGACTTGTAACTGCTCTAAAATCTGGATATGACACTCACTCAATCCTGCATTTTGGATATCCGTAATCGCCTGAATCCAACCGGAGTGATACTTTTCCCCAAAGCCATAGTCTAGAATTTTACGGCTGGCCGGAGGCAAACCAGACTGGATATCTTCTGAGACGAACGCTCCATAATCGTAGCCAAACTCAGGAGCAAAGTGAAATACTCCGACCCGGTCAGCACCAAGCAGCCGCCGGACTTCTGTCGTGGTTGCCTTAAAGATGGCATTAACATCCAGGGATTCTCGAATTTTGGTGATGACCCCGAACAACGCTTGCTGTCGCTGAGCAACAATCGCGAGTTGTTTGGCTTGAGCCATTGCGGTGGCAGCAGACACACGGCTTTGCTCATACAGTTCAGCTTGCTGAATTGCTACAGCCGCTTGGTCAGCTAATTGTTGCAGCAACTCGATTTCAAAGGCCTGCCAGCTACGCGAAACCTCACCCTCTTGGGCAATCAGGAGTCCCCACATGGGTGGCTCATCCTGGTTCTGGGAAATAGGATGAGCACAGAGGGGAAGCGGTAGGTTATGGCTACGACTTTCTGGCGAGGAAAGGGTTTGGACGAGAAAATCAGTAGTATGGTGAGCAACCCCTCCAATCGGGACGATTAGAGCCGCTTGGATTTGGAAACGCTGCAAAAACTCGCGTTGTTCGGGTGGGAGAGGGGCGTGAGCCACATCGCTAATGACTCGCACTTTGCCTCGTTTGTAAGGTTGGCTTTGTGTTTCGAGAAAGTATCCTTGAGGATCGCTCGCCCCCAACAAAGACAATTCGCTACTCTCTGTTGATTCCACAATCACTTGACCCCTAGATTCACCCGTAAACTGATAGATGATTACTCGGTCTGTATCCAGGAGGTTG
>JBFLZA010000971.1:0-2486 GCA_040756535.1 Cyanobacteriota bacterium | reverse complement strand
ACAGGCGCGTGCGATCCAGTTGGAGAGATTTGCGATCGCGCAAAAGTTGTGGGAGCTTGGGTGCATGTAGACGGTGCATTCGGACTTTGGGCAGCCGCTGCTCCATCGTTGGCGCACCTCACCGTTGGTATGGAAGAGGCAGATTCTTGGGCGACCGATGCTCACAAGTGGTTGAACGTACCGTATGATAGTGGATTAGCGTTTGTTCGCGATGCTAATGCGTTGCAAGCGGCAATGGCGATTACTGCGGAGTATTTACCTACCGTCAGCGAGCAGCGCAACCCGTCAGACTATACTCCTGAATTATCGAGGCGTGCGCGTGGCGTCGAAGTGTGGGCAGCTTTGCGATCGCTAGGTGGCTCTGGCTTGGCAGACTTAATTGAGCGTACCTGTCGCCATGCCCGACATTTTGCCAAGGAGTTGAAAGCGGCTGGTTACCCGATTCTCAACGAGGTGGTGTTGAATCAAGTCTTAGTGTCTTTTGGGGACGCAGAAACGACTCATCGGGTGATTGCCGATATTCAAGCCGAGGGGACTTGTTGGTGTGGCAGTACGGTTTGGCAAGGGCAGACGGCGATGCGAATTAGTGTTTCGTCTTGGGCAACAACGGATGCTGATGTAGAGAAAAGTTTGGCAGCTATGCTGCGAGTGGCTGGGAAATATTGTTCTGGTGAATTTTAGGATGAGCGATCAGTTGACGATTGCAGATGTAGGTGTGAGCTACTTCTGAAATTGCTTATTTTTGCTTGAAGCTGGCTACAAACTCCCAAAGAAATTTCTTGTCTAGTAGCGCATTCTCCTCACGAGTGGCAGCTAGTGTCTCATCAATTTGCTCTAAAGATTTTGCTAGAAACTCAGTTTCTCTGTACTCGCCATCAGCAATATTTATTTCATAAGTTTGAACGAGAATGTTAGCTAGGCTAACTAGCCATAGCAGACAAATACTTGCTTGATGCCAAGCTTGGTAGTGACGAGAGCGTAAAAAAGGCTGGCGTAAAACGCCTTGAGCTTTGCCTTTGAGATTTTCAAATTGTTCCAGCCACTTTCTTCTATGTTCTGCATTGTTATTTACAATCGCCCATGCACCCACTTGAATCAGTTCTAAACCTTTTGTCCACTGTAAATGAAGTTTAAATGTCTCACCTTCTTGTTGGCAATTTTGCGATGAAACAAGGGATTGAAGCTGTTTGAATAAGATTGGTAGCCAAAGCTCCGCAGCCTGCTCGACCGACAGCTTACCGTCATTACTTAATGGGATGAGAAAATCATTAGTCGTAGAGACTCCCCAATCTCCTTCACTAGGACCACTCAGACGACGAAAGATGTCTGAAAGCTCTGCATTAGATATGTTTTTAGGGAATACTTGCCGCATTTGGTTAAATATTTTCAGAAGAAGTTGCCCCAACGCTTCATCTTCTTCTAAATGCCCTTTTTGATTTGCCTTGACTCTTAGGTTAAAAACCCACTCAGCAAGAGTATACGTTTGTTCCAAAGGGGCTAGAACTGCAATAGATGTAAAGGCTTCCGATAGATCAATTCTAGAGTTCCATAAGGGAGAAAAACTGTTGGCTGTGCTCGCCCGAATCATCGGAATATCGCTTCCTAACAAAGCTGATAGGAAAAGGGTATTTTCTCTGTATCCAAATTGAGCCGTAAGCAGGTCATCGAAGACCTGTTTTAAGATGAAGGCAAGAGTATGTTTGAGATTCCAGCGTTTGGAGACATTTGTTTCATCGTCAGGTATTGTAACCAAAGCCTGCTGTAACTCTGAAATTACACTCACGAGTTTTCCTGGATTTAGCTGAGCCAAAACTTGTGCAGCATAGCGGATTCCATTGTCCTGCAAGCAAGGAACCCAAGTCCGACAATCAGCAAATCTCAATAGCTCATTGGATTTTTGTATGGCTTCTGGGAAACCTAACTTCAGCAAATTCGTAAGCAACGATGCTTCATAATGGATGTCTGACTTAAATGATGTAATGGGAAGGTTTAATTGGTCTGATGCCTCAACGAGTAAATCTTTAAGCCTTAATGAAAGGGCTTCTCCACTCGAAGAAATGAGCCTATCAAGATAATCACTGCTGTTGGAGGTATGATTTAGCCAACTCCATAGCCCAGTCCACAGTTTGATAAAATCGGGGGGACTAGCAGCAATGAGAGCTGGAGCAAATTGACTTAAGTAAAAATCTGCCTGAGCCGAATCCTCCTCTCTGAATTCAAAGTTTCCTTTTTCCTCGTCTAAATCCCCGTAACTTTTGAGGTGATCGCCCAATGCGGTTTCATCTAGACACAGAAGACTCTCATCTTGCAGAAGGGTCGCAAATAAAAAGTTGACGTGTGGAATATCGGATAGCTTGAATGAACTCCAAGCAGCGGACAGTGTTCTTGGTTCGCGAATTGATGAAAACAGTGGAATAATTCTGCTATTGGAGTCAGAGGAAGGATTGAGCAATTCCTGGACATAAGCTTCTACAGTCGAGAGTACA
>JBFLZA010000970.1:0-2494 GCA_040756535.1 Cyanobacteriota bacterium | reverse complement strand
ACTTTGAGTGATGTTGGCATTATTAATGTTGGTGGCTTCTAAGACAGCACCACCTGTACTGCTAACCTGTAATCCCGATAGATTCACACTACCTGTACTCTCTTGCAGGGAGATACTAGCAGCCGTGCCATTGGTGCTAATTTCACTGCCACTGGTAGCAGCTAGATTAACCGTGCCACTAATATTGGTTGCCAAAATCCCGTTAGCAGTGGGATTGGTGACACTAATCGTGCTGTTATTCACATCTAAAGTGCCACTTACCCCGTTAAGGGCAATGCCACTAGTGGCGGAATTATTACTGGTGAGGGTACTTTGGGTTACAGTAGCGTTATTAATGTTGGTGGCTTCTAGTGCAGCACCGCCATTACTGGTGATTGTGTTGTTATTCAGCGTTACTGTCCCGGTGACGTTTTCCAACAGCACTCCTGCCTGTGCTGTACTGGTTACCGTGTTATTTTGAATCACCGCATTGTTAATATTCCTAGCCTCAATTGCAGGAGAATTCGTGGAAGCGATCGCAAATCCTGATAGAACAGTATTATTCCCTATCGTCACCGTACCCGTAACATTCGGCTTGCTTCCACTCCCCGAACCGGGAAGTCGCACCAAGCCAAATTCCTGAGTCAGAATTTCCTGTACTGGCCCGGTGGACAACACCTGCACTCCATCCCGCATCTGAAAGCCGGAAATTGCAGATAAACTGCCATCAGCATTCACATAGACAATACTGTTGCCATCAGATTGGGTGACACCGAGGGCAGTTTCCACCGAACCAAACGGATTTTCAATCGTCCCATCTCCCCCAGCTTTCCCGGAAGTGACGTGTTGGAAAACATAAGGCGCACCAGTTTGGGGATTGGTTGCTGTAGCCGTGACTTGTTGGCTAAATGACTTGGCTTCGGTTTGGGAATCCACAGCAATACTGTTCGTGCGCGAGATGGATTCTCCCAATCGGGCAACAACGGATTCTGATTCATTCTTGAATCTCTTTGGACGAGTTCCGGGGAAGGTAATTCCCACATTAAACAGTACGTTCGTGCCAAAAATTTTGTCATCTTGCACTGCTAAGCCGAAATTCAGGTTGTCAGTAGGACGAGCTTCCAGCCTTACGCGCCAACCGAGAGCAGAGTCAGTGCCTTTACCACCGTAATAGTACAACCCACCATAACCGCGTAAATCGCCGCTACTACCCAGCTTGGCAATTTTGGTTCCTGCCTCAATATCAAATCCCCCTAGTGCTGCCTCATAGTTCTGGATTTGCTGACTTTCTCGGATTGCCTGTGTAATTAAATAGTTGCCTTGAAAAAAGGGATTACCTGTGGCTTGCAAACCCGTATCAAAACTACTTTCACTCACCAGCTTCCGACTGTTGCCAAGGGGAAGATAGGCATTAGCACGAAAGTCTACAACCCTTCCCAAACTTTCAACCCCGAATCCCAGTTGGTTAAAGGTTGTGTTGCCAGTGTTGCGATTGTCGTAGGAGAGGTAACCGCCAAATGTGCGATTTAAGTTGGAATTGTAGAAGCGATGACCCAGCAGTAGGTTACCACCTAAGTGAGCGCTGTTATCCAACAGCAGTCGTCCCTCCAGAAAAGTGAGGCTAGTACCGGGATTCTGAAGTAAAGGAACAAATCCCTCAAAGCGAGTAAAACCGTCGTAACCTGCGCCAGAGGTATTGTAGCCCACTCCTAAGCGGGGCATAATCCTCAAGTCATTCGCTGAACCTGTGAACTTAAGGTTACTATCGTCCGCATCTTGTGTTTGAGCGGTAGCTGGGTTAATTAGGCTAATGAACAGTAATAAGCCTGTACAAACAGACCAAGGTGTGCCTTTCACACTTAGCAATCTCCATAAAATAACGAATAGTCGAGGCACGCCGTTTAACTCGTTACTCTAACGAGTTGATGACCCCCAACCGATGCGGTAGGAGCTAATCACTCACGAATGAAACAATAGAAAAAGAAGCAAATGTTGATTGCTACATCCTCTAATTACTGCCTACAGATACCTTTTATACGGTCTCCTTACTATCCTTTCCTAACCCAATAAAGTAACGATTAGGAAAGATATTGATTTGGGTAAGTTTG
Source organism: Cyanobacteriota bacterium (assembly GCA_040756535.1). Lineage (GTDB taxonomy): Bacteria > Cyanobacteriota > Cyanobacteriia > Cyanobacteriales > Coleofasciculaceae > JBFLZA01. The sequence continues at coordinate 407 of JBFLZA010000970.1, read as the reverse complement.
GAGAAAAATACCTGTAGTTGGAATATAGAGAAGGTATGATGCCCTGGTTGACAAAGTTCGTGAGGTTACAGCGCGACTCGTCAACAATTAATTCATTACCCAGATACCAAGTCTTTCTCTTCACCTTATTAAAGGTGCTTGCTTGGTTTTATCTGGGGCGATGGTAATGATGAACCCTTAACAAAAATTTTCTGATGGCTAAGCTTTCGCATCATGTAGAGCATGTGCAGCTTAACTATTAGTATTTAGTAGTATTTGGTTGAAAGAACCGGAAAAAACCGGGATGTCAGATAGGGAAAATTTATTCGCTACTGATATTACTTAATTATTATCTCAATAACATGTTAATGCCAATAATCAGCTTGTGCCAATAGGAAAGACGGTAAGGCAGATACCTTGACCTGAGG
>JBFLZA010000969.1:0-2496 GCA_040756535.1 Cyanobacteriota bacterium | reverse complement strand
AAGTCCATACCTTACAACTTCCGGAACTGTCTACCCTAGTGGTGTTGCAGCCTGGTGGTTTGGCACAAACGACCAATCAGGAGTTTATTGAACACGAACCAGTAAGCCAGAAAGGAGAATTGACTTTTGCTTCTATAGGGGAAGTGGTGCAGCATGAGACTTTAAGTGAGGATGCACTATCAGCAACGCAGACAAGGAATAAGGGTGATGTGATTCAGGGAGTAGCGAGTCTGTTGGCAACACGTAGCCTGGTACTCGTTACGATTGAAAATCAAATTCTGGATATCTTAACGCCTCAGCAACAGCAAAAACTCGCTTCTAAAATTCGTTGGGAAGTGGCTGATTTCTTGCATCAGCGGCGTTTAGACCAATCCTTACAAATCAAAAAAGCAACTCCTCGGCTTTCGACGCTGGATCGACCGGGTGTGTTTTTACCCGTGAGGTTGTTCTGGCAGGTAATGGCGTGGGTACAAACTAGTCCTGTAGCGATCGCAGCCAATCTCTTCCAAGAAGCAACTTTAGTGGGTGATGAGTTGCCCGTTTCTTATCAAATCTTATTCCCTCGTCCTGTACTTGACCCTTTACCACAACTGCCAGCGTCGAATGACTCGGTAATCGCTAATCCCCTAGGGTCACAAAACGCGATCGCTTTCCTCGATCATGCGATCGCAGAACTCGAATCTCACCCCCTAGTGCCAAGAACCGAAGCGTTAATAGTACTGCGGGATTCCCTCTGGGATAAGTGGAACTCATCCCTTTTGGCTAAGGGTTCAGTTCAAAACCCCGAAGGATCGCTTGCCACATCCCCTTCCGCTAACAAAATTCAAACTTTCATCCAGAACCTCATTCCCAGTTCCCAATCTTCAGCCCCCACAACCGAAGCCCCTCAAAGGCATTCCTTACAAATTCAAGCCTTAATTTATGCTGCGGTTGATTACTTTTTTGGCAGACGTGGCTCTAGTTTGCCTGGGACGGATGCTCAGGATTATTCACAAACCCTAGCTAATTCCCAAGGAACAGCCCAGCAACTCTCTGGTCGTCATTCTCCTTCTTTGTCGCTAACTCCATCTCGTAAGGACTTAGAACTAGGCGACGCTGGTGAATCTGACCCTTGGCTGTCATGGAGTGATTTATTTGGTAATTCAGACACTCCATCTTCAATACCACGTTTCAGCAATTTTAGTCAAGAGATAGAACAGAAAAATTCATCTTCCCAATCCGAATTCCAATTACCTGAGGCTTTTGATAGCAAGATGCCTGTAAAGCTAGGAAATTCAGTTTGGGATGTCCTGAAACGTTTTTTGAGGCTTAAGCCTTCTCCAGGCAAGGGTTCACCGATTACGAAAACGCCAACCGTCGAATCTCAATTAACAGTTGCTCAGAAGGTTGGCAAACTCAAAACCACTCAAAAGACACCGCCCTTAGTGACTCACAAAAGAAACAAAGGCAGCATCTCGAAAAAACGAAAAACCTCCTCCTCTGTTGCTGCTAGTTCCCGTAACTCAAAAAGCGTCTCGCCTACGGGTAAAATCAATACTTCCATCACTCCTCCTTCCTCTTCCCAAGACACTAATATTGAACCCGCGCCAGATTGGATTGAAACGCAGGCGACTCCAACTGGATATGTTAAGCACCCACTAGAGCGAGTACTACAGTGGTTAGACCTTGCCATGCTTAGGTTGGAGGAACTAGCGGTGAACGTTTGGCAGTGGTTGTGGCGGCGAAGGCGTTAAGTAGTCAAAGTATAAAAAATTATAGAGAATGAGCAAGAAAGCCCCCTGCTAGAAGCAGGGGGGAGTGTCAAGCTTACTGGAGATTGCAACTTGGTCCAGCAATTGTTCCCCTTTCAACATCTGGTCCTTTGGCAGCGACATCTACGGTTCCTTCCGTCAATTGGCCGTTGAGCGTTACCGAGAACTCTCCAGATGTAAATCCACCACCCGGTTGCCATTTGATACCACTGATTTGGGCATTGGGGTCAGGATTCACCACTTCCCCATTTGGCGTGGCACTAGCTACTGAGGCACAACTGGGCAATCCTAGTACCCAGTTACTCAAATCCTGAGCTTCGGGTAATTCCTCCATCCGATAGCGCCAAGTGGTTGTCCCGTTACCAGGAGTCATCCCTAAATAGGTAATCCGATAGCCGTTGCTCAAGGTAATTTGGGAATTCGAGCTGGGGGCTGGATTGCTAGGAGCGGGATTGTTAGGAGCGGGATTGTTAGGAGCGGGATTGTTAGGAGCTCGATTGTTAGGAGCTCGATTCCTGGGGTTGGCTGTTTGTCTTCCACGTTCTTGCGCCTGCTCCCTGCTCCCAGAAGCAGTAGAAACTTGAGAACCCCGTTCAAACGGGCAACCCTGCACACTACCAGATGCCACTTGTGCACCCATTAATCGGCGGATTCCCACCTCCATTTCACTCAGCCTTTCTCGAAAGCCACAGAGTTGGGCTTGCATGGCACTGACTTCTCTGGCAGAACTCTCCTTTCTCTGCTC
>JBFLZA010000968.1:0-2499 GCA_040756535.1 Cyanobacteriota bacterium | reverse complement strand
GTCATGAAATGCGTCTTAAATGCAATCTTCACAGAGTATCGCCAGTAGCACTACGTCCTCAAATATCCCCCACTTTCGCACGCGCTGGCGCATTAGTCCTTCCTGCCTCATCCCGATTTTCCTCAGTACTCTCCCAGAGGCAGCGTTTCTTACCATATGGTAAGCGCAAATTCGGTTCAGATGAAGCTGCTCGAAACCGTAACGAAGCAAACATCGTGCTGCTTCACTAGCAAACCCTTTGCCCCACCACTCTACCCCAATCCAATAACTCAATTCAGCCTGCAAATGTTCTGTGTCAATATCTCGCAGTTCAATTGCTCCAATCAATTGGCTTACATCTTTTGTTTCAATGGCAAAGTGAATGGCTGTTCCCTGCGCGAAGGCACTCTCGTGTCCTGCTATCCATTTGTGTGCATAATCAAACTCATAAGGGTGAGGAATCGAGATGGTAGTGTCAGCAATCTCTCGCGCCCCAGCGAGACGCTGTAGGGAGGGAACATCGTCTAGAGTAAACGGACGGAGTAGCAACCGCTCTGTCACAAGAGTAGTTTGTTGTGTCATATCTTAATAAGATAAGGGGAAATTCGGCAGCGTAAGATAACAATTTTATAAGGTTTCATTAATAGAATAGCGCTTACCTTGAGTCCCATTCTTCCCAAGCCAATTGCCAATAATCTAGTCTGAAAATTGCTTTAGCGAATGGTAAAATCAACAAAGATGCAGCATGGTATTACCCTGATTCTAAAGAAGCAGCCAAGCAGCTCAAAGAAAATGTAGCAGTTTGGAAAGGGGTTGAAGTCGCGTAGGAAGACTGCGGTCTAACATTAGACCGCGTAATCTATCCGATACACATCCATTTTGATTCCCTGAAACAGAGTTTCCCTTTCATAGCGCATACCCAACTTCTTCAAAACTTTAACCGATGCGACGTTTTCCCGTTCAACAATACCAACAATGTAGGGGAGATTGAGCTGTTCAAATCCATATTGAAGGGCTGCTGATGCCGCCTCAGTTGCTAGACCTTTGCCCCAAAACTTTGAATCGACGCGATACCCAATTTCCTTTTCGTCTTTTTGCTCGATTTGCTCTACGGCTATCCCGCAATAGCCAATTAACTTGTTACTTTCCTTGAGGAGAACAGCCCACTTCCCAAAACCATACTTGGCATAAGAAGTAATGAAACTCTCTATTTTATTTTGAGTTTCTGAGACAGAAAGTATACCTGTTGGAGAAAACTTCATCACTTGTGGATCGGCAAGTATTGGTGCAAGTTTCCGAAAATCTTCTCGTTGAAATTCTCTAAGGATAAGTCGTTGCGTCTCTACCTGCACGTTGCTCGACTCCTGTACTCAACTGAGATTAGCATCCCACAACAGTACTCCGTTGGTTGACCTGCATTTGGTGTGAAACGGACAACCTCAGGGTCGCTGTTTAAATTAGCATCATTTTCTATAAATTGACACAGAATCAATTGCTCTGTTTCTAAGGAAATCTTCATCCCCCCTTCTCACTGAATCAGGTCATTTATCATCTCGTTGTTCATCTAAGCAAAATTACATCAAATTAGTTTCGAGGCAACCATTCAAGAAGCTTCTGTAACTCTTCAGTTGTGATGTGCCGGACATTGCCATCTAAGGGAAAAGTATTTTGCTCAACCTCCTCTGTGTACTGTTCTATAGCCTGAAGAGTGAGAGTTCGATAATCCTGATATTTCTTTGCCAGCCTTAGCTTGCGAGGTGTGATGCCCAAAATATCGTTGACGATTAGAACCTGTCCATCAGTAAATCTCCCGGAACCAATTCCTATAGTGGGAATGGCAGCTCTTTGAGTGATGAGCTGACCAACTTCTTCAGGAATTAGCTCCAGAAGAAGCATAAACACACCAAGTTTCTCCAAGGTTAATGCACCTTCAATTAATTCTTTAGCCTGTTCAAAGGTTTTTCCTTGGACAGCCTTCTGTTGTTGAGTTTGTGGTAGTAAACCTAGATGACCGCAAACTTCTATATCATGCTTGACTAGATGTTTAATGACCTCTTCCCGCAGCCCCTCTAATTTAACTCCATCTGCTCCATGCGATAGTAGTCGAATGGCATTCTCTAAAGCCTGTTCAGGCGTTTCATAGGAGGCATAGGGTAAATCAGCCAGAATATAACACTGCTCAACTCCTCGTTTAACAGCTTTCAAATGATGAACGATGTCGTCCATCGTTACTTCGGTTTCATTTTCATAGCCGAGAACATTAGTTCCCACGCTATCGCCAACAAAAATAATATCTACTCCAGCTTGGTCTTCAAGAAGGGCAGTCGGGTAGTCATAGCAGGTCAGAGCTACAATTTTTTGATGGCTTTGCTTTTTCTTAAGGAGATAGCCTGCATTTTTCTTCATCGGTTCGCCTCGGCGGGGTTTGAGATAGACTGTTTAAGTCAAAAATAAGCTTTTCAGAGGGATTTTAGGGAACCAGAATCAGTTTGCCAATGTGTTGACCTTGCTCCATTGCTT
>JBFLZA010000967.1:0-2500 GCA_040756535.1 Cyanobacteriota bacterium | reverse complement strand
AAGAAAAGGCCAACCAAGGCGAACACCCATAGAATCGGATCATGGGAAAGTAAGCCAAAGCCATCAACAGCCATCCAGACAAACCTGCGATCGCAACCGCCCAATTTCCTGTGAGTGCCCCTAAAATTGCCCCTACAGGAGCAACCAAGTAAACAAGGGTCATACCACATAATGTGCCTAATAACAGCAACGGCGAGTAATTCAGTTGTGTATAGGCAGTGCGAGCAACCATCTCCCAGACGCTAGCGAGAGAGGGATAAGGGCGCAAGCTTTGAGTTGAAGACGTAAGTCCCAGCCAAATACCGCCTTTGTCTTCTGAAGGTTCTAATTGAGAACAAGCGAAGACACCTGTTTCACGAGAGGATTTGACGGCTTGAGCAAGGGCACAATCATCAATGAGTGCTTGGCGAACCACCTGAATTCCGCCAATTCGGTTTAAAGCTTGACGACGAATCAATATACACCCTCCAGCGGCTGCCGCTGTTGTTTTGGTCGGGTCATTCACCCAGCGGAAGGGGTAAAGTTTTTGGAAGAAGAAAACGAAGGCTGGAATTAAAAATTGCTCCCAAAAACCCTGGCAACGCAATCGCACCATCAAGGAAACGAGGTCTAAATTGTCTTGCTGTGCCTTAGCAACCAATCGGCGGAGATTACCCCTGTCATGTTCGATATCGGCATCGGTAAACAGCAGATAGTCGGGTGGTGGAGTGAGGTTTTGAGCATGGCGAATCCCTTGCTCCATCGCCCAAAGTTTTCCCGTCCAACCTGCAGGCAGGGGTACCCCTGGAATAATTGTCAGATGCAAGCTTTTGTTCAGGTCTTGAGCAACCTGCTGAGCAACCCTCGCAGTGCCATCAGTACTCTGATCGTCCACCAGGATAACTGAAAAGGAACCCGGATAGTCTTGGTTAAGGAGCGATCGCAAACTTATTGGTAACACATCTGCCTCATTACGAGCAGGAACTACCGCACAAACCGATGGATACCCGTCTTCATCCATCTGGTTTAGTGCCGTATCTACTTCTTCTGCTAAACACTGATCTGTACGCCAAAATTGCCCTCGAAAGCTCAGCAATCCGATCCAAATCAATAAGGATAAAAATGTCAATCCTAATTCAAGCTCACCTATCAGCATATTGAGAATTTTGTATACCCAAAAGCACAATACATCATCTACTGCTTTCTCGAAAAGTGCTTGTATCTTTTTCAGTTTTTGAACCGATGAGAATCTAAGTTTTTTATTTTTACAATGCCATTAATTTCATTGTTTATTGTCCACTAATTCAATAGAGGCTGAATAAACAGCTTCTAGATCAAGATAGTTCAGGATTAAGTAGATGGAAGACTTTTAAGACTTTAAAACTGAGACTAAAGTTCAATCAGTCTATGTTCTCAGGATGATCGACCTTGCCCTCAGTTGAGTGGTACTTCTTGAAAACAGTAGAAAATTTTTAGGATTTTCCGTTATGATGCTGCCTTGTGTGGGGAGTGTTCAGGAAACAGGGTTACCATGCAGACACAAGACAAGGCTACAGCATCTAGATTGGCAGAAGCGATCGCTGCGGCGCAAAACTATCTGCTCTCGCTCCAAAATCCAGCAGGTTATTGGTGGGCTGAGTTAGAATCTAACGTCTCCATAACCTCAGAAGTCGTTCTTCTCCACAAAATTTGGGGAACTGATAAAGAACGCTCATTGCATAAAGTAGAGGGTTACCTGCGATCGCAGCAACGAGAGCATGGAGGTTGGGAACTCTTTTACAGGGATGGTGGAGAGCTAAGTACCAGCGTTGAAGCTTATATGGCGCTCAAGTTGTTGGGTGTACCGGAAACCGACCCAGCCTTGAAGAGAGCGAAAGCCTTCATCTTAGAACGGGGGGGTATCAGCCGCACCCGCATTTTCACCAAAATTCATTTAGCACTAATCGGATGCTATAGCTGGCGCGGCGTTCCTTCGCTGCCACCTTGGGTGATGCTGTTGCCTGAGCAGTTTCCTGTCAATATCTACGAATTATCCAGTTGGGCACGCTCCAGTACCGTTCCTCTACTAATTGTCTTAGACCGCAAGCCCGTTTTTCAGGTCAATCCCAACATTACCCTGAATGAGCTATATGCTGAGGGCGTGGAAAATGTCAAGTATGAATTACCCCGCCAGTCGGATTGGACAGACGTATTTCTGGCTCTGGATGATGCCTTTAAGTTTGCAGAGAACCTAAATCTTGTTCCCTTCCGGGAAGAAGGTCTTAAGGCTGCGGAAAAATGGATTTTAGAGCGGCAAGAAGTAACGGGAGACTGGGGAGGTATTATCCCCGCCATGCTGAACTCCCTTTTGGCGCTGCGCTGTTTAGACTATGATGCAGCAGACCCAATTGTCTATCGGGGACTCAAGGCAGTGGATAACTTTGCCATTGAAACCGAGGACAGTTATCGGATGAATTGCTGCATTTCACCGGTTTGGGATACGGCGTGGGCGATGCGATCGCTTATTGATTCCGGTTTTGCT
>JBFLZA010000966.1:0-2535 GCA_040756535.1 Cyanobacteriota bacterium | reverse complement strand
TACGAACTCTTAGCCACGAATGCAGGTAATGTTGCCCTCAATAATGTCCAAGTGACGGAAAATCTCACCACGACCTTTGCTAGCGCAACATCCTTCGATGTTCCTGCAAATAGTGTCAGCAGTCCGGATGGTAACCTTACTCCCAATCCCAACTTCAATGGTCGTACTGACACCAATCTGCTCTCAGCCACAGGCAACACCTTAGCCGTTGGTGAATCAAAGAGAATTCAGTTCGTTGTTACTGTCACTCCCGGTGCCAACCTTGGACCGTACAACAACCAAGCAACAGCATCGGGTCAAGGCCCTGATGGAACTCAAGTTAGTGACCTATCGGTAAATGACGTTAACTCAAACCCAGACCCCGATAGAGATGGTGACCCAACCAATAATAGCGTCCCCACACCAGTAACCTTCGATCTGAACTCGATACCAGCCTTAGGTGTTGCGAAGGAAGTCGTTTCCATTGTTCCTGCTGACGGAGGAAACTTAACCGTAACCTACAGAATCCGTGCCCGAAACTACGGACAACAGGAACTTACCAACCTCCAGCTTACGGAAAACCTTGCCACAACCTTCGGCACAATACCGTTTACGCTTCCTGCCAATAGTGTCACAAGTCCTAATGGCGACCTCACTCCCAATCCCAACTACAATGGTCGAACTGATATCAACTTGCTAGCTGGTACAGATACCTTAGCCGTTGGTCAAACCAAAGTCCTAGATTTGGTCGTTACCATCACCCCTGATAACCAAACTCGTACCTATACAAACCAAGTACAGGGAACGGCTCAAAGTCCTTCTGGTCCCGTAAGTGACCAATCGCAAGCTGGGATTAACCCCGATCCCGATAATGACAACAACCCAACCAATAATAATGACCAAACTCCATTAGATCCAGGGCCAAACTTGCTCTTGGTGAAACGCATTACGAATGCGACACGAGGTGGTGTGCCAATTGGCGGAATTAATTTCCAAAGCTTTGTCGATGACCTAAATAGTGTCGATGATAACGCCTCGGGTTGGTCTCAACTTTCGGGTGGAGTGCTTTCTGGTCAACTGCGTGTTGAGCCACTTTTACAAAGTGGAGACCAAGTTGAGTACACGGTTTACTACCTCTCTAATGGCGGTCAATCAATTACTAACGCCAAAGTGTGTGATCCAATTCCTGTAGGGACAACCTTTATTCCTGACAGTTTTCAATCGGGTCAAGGAATATTGTTGAATCAACAGGCAACAAATACAACCTTAACGAATGCCCAAGATGCAGACAAAGGAACCTTTTTCTCCCGTTTAACTCCTGTTACCTCTCCTTGTCCCAACATCAGCAACTCCAACGGTTCAGTCTTTGTGGACTTGGGAACTTTACCCATTACTCCTCCTGACAACGTTGGTTTTGTCCGCTTCCGCGTCAGCATCGACTAAATTTCGCTTGGTGTTGCCGAGAAATCGGTCAGTGGTGGTTATTCAATCACACTGATAAAAAGAGCCGGCTAGTATGACTAGCTGGCTTTTTGTTGAAGTTAATCTGATTGATAAACAGTTGGATTAGCTTGGGAGCATTCGTGACAGGTTAAGGAAACAGCATGTTTGTCAAGGGGGTAAATGAATGAAAATCTTTCTCTCCTGACTTGAAGACTCCTGACTCTTCTAACGTTCCTGCTTTTGAAGTATTACCTGTGCAGAATTAACAGCTTGATTTGAAGGAATTTTAGGAGAATTGCTCAATATTACGCTGTCTTGCTGAGTGTTTTACTTGATAAGCAACTCCTGCTTTGACAAAGGCTTTGGCTTGCTTAACAAAAAACTGCGGTGGGAAGGCAAAAACTATTGGCATCAAGGCTTTGTTTATGCTACTTTGGAATTTTTTTTTCACCAGAAGAGTAGCAATAGAGGCTTGAAGCAAATGTACCGCAACTTCCGCCCACCTTGGGTTCACATCAGGAAGAGAAATCCTCGAATCTTCATCAACTGGGCTAATACTTCTGCCAATAGAGTGATGCTTTTTTGGACTTTTTGCATTAGCTTTCTTTTGAAGAAAGTATCGCTATTTTCAGCAATTTACCGATATGGACTGATTAGCGGCTTAACCGTTTTAATGATTGCTACAAGTTACTCTCCAAGAACACTGGCACAACAGAATAATCCTTTCGATTGCGATCGCACGCTGTACATCAGTCAAGGAGAACAGAGAAGTACTCTCAACAGGGTCAACACAAGACCTTTTGAGCTCAACTCTATTGGTACCGCCAATGTAGAGTACAACGCCATAGGCTTCAATATTCAAGATAGCTTTATCTATGGTATGAGTCCCCAATCCGAAGGCCCCAACCCGCCTATCATTTACCAAATTTCTGCAAATGGAACAGCGACACCACTAGGTTCACCGACTAATTTTCCTGAGATACCAACCAATAGTGGAGCGTTTGTTTTTTCAGGGGATATCGATAGAAATGGCAACTACATCGTATACGTCACAGGTCGCCCAGTAGGTCAACCAAATCTCTTTCAAATCAATCTATCAACCAATTCTGTGGT
>JBFLZA010000965.1:0-2565 GCA_040756535.1 Cyanobacteriota bacterium | reverse complement strand
CTGGAAAGTCGAGGAACTTGCCTTTAGGAATCATTTAGGACTGCTAATACCAGGATGATTTCTTTCTTGGCTTGTTCAGCCTGAACGCAGCAGTTACACCATTGTTGCTACTAAATATTCAAGTAATTGTTAAGCAGGAGAGAAAGGCTGTAACCAGCGGAGAATTTCTCGTTTCAACAAATTCAACTCTTTGTATAAAATTTCTTGCTTCACCCATTGACCAACAGCATCAAACGGTGTGAAGTCCTTCCCGGCTTGCCAATTGACATCTTGACCAAGCGGTGTAATATGACTTCCTGGCAGCATTTGCATTGCTACCATCCCTGAAAAGCGCTTTTGCAACACCTCAGTTAAGCCAGTTGATTGGTCAAGCGTATCGTTAGAAAATTTAATCAGTAAATTGCGCGGGACACTGTATTTATCAGCAATTAGCTTGTTAGTTTCCACCGGCGAAGGTGTAAACTCGACATTAAAAGCTGGGCTGAAATTAAACTGTTGTACAAACGGGATGGCTTCGCTTGCGGTGTAGTTGTTAAAAGAAATCAGGATATTACCTGCACGTTCGACAGAAAAAAGACTACCAATGAGCAAATGCAGTTTGCAACCCATACTGTGTCCGAGTCCGTAGACTGGGAGATATCGCCGCCGCAATAGCGAACTTGTCCGCAATTGTTCTAAAGCGCTATCAAAGCTCAGGAGAACGTTGCCTGCGATCGCGCTATGATCCAGCGTATTCACAAACGGTGTCGCAATCACCGCATACCCTTGATTCCCCAGTTGTTCTAATAACCAGCGATAAGTGACGTGGGGTGCAGCCGCCACAAATGCGCCCCCCAGAAAATGCACAATTCCTACAGGATGTTGGGGAATTAACACCCAATTACCGGATATTTCTTTCCAGTCCATGAAGCGATATTCGCGTTGTTAATACTTCTTCATCTTAAAGCTTGCTTGGCGGAGGTGGGGAGCGATCGCCTTGTCCACCTCCTCACATCTGAGAATTTGTTTAGCTTTTTGCCTACCAACAGATGTTGTTAATAGCGATCGCATTCTGGGAACTCTGTAGAGATAAGAGCGGGTGCAGACAACGAGAGCCGTATGTCCGTGCGGGTAGTAATACCGTTTTACCTGAAGGTCGCCACAAATAAATTGTTGGAAGTGGCTACTGACAAGACTTGTGTCATTCAAAATCCGGAATCCAAAATCTAAGATGGTATAAAGAACTGCTCAGTATCCGTAGTTCTACAAACTGGGTCAAGAAAAATATGTCTCAGAGTGGCTTTTACCGCGAATATGACCTGAAAAAGGCGCAGCAGTCTCATAAAGTACCTGCTAACCATCAGAAAGAAGCATTAGCGGAGCTTCAGGAATGGTTTAAAAAGCAACACGCTGACTCGGCTGGTGGTATTCTCGCTTTGCCAACAGGCGGCGGTAAAACTTTTACTGCTAGTCGATTCCTCTGCTCTAGCTTGCCTAATGATACCTACAATGGCCCGCTTGCCAACGGCTACAAAGTTCTCTGGCTGGCACATACCCACCATCTGCTAGAGCAAGCCTTCTATAGTTTTGAGTCAGAAGTTGGACGATTATCTGAACAAAAAAAGCAGCTAAATGTACGGGTTGTCTCACCAGCGCCAGGACACTATCCTGTCCATTCAATCAAACCCAACGATGATGTTGTGATTATTACGCTTCAGACTTTGAGAGGAGCCTGGAAAAATCAACATCCCCAACTCAATGGATTTCTTAATGCAGCAGCAGATAAACTTTTTGTCGTTTTTGATGAGGCGCACCATTCTCCAGCCTACAGTTACCGCAAGTTAATGTTGGATTTGCGGGGACATTTCCGCAACAAAATGTGGCTTTTGGGTTTAACTGCTACTCCGACTTATACAGACAAGAGTAAATCCGGATGGCTGAAAGAGCTTTTCCCGCAAGAAGTAATTTACCCGATAAACGGACAAGACCTTGTAGCTAAACTCACATCTGAGGGCATCCTTGCCAAGCCAGAGTATGAGCAGCATCGTACTGATTTTGATGTTGAATTTGACGAACAAGAATATAAAAAGTGGGTCAATACCTACAAAGACCTACCAGAAGATATCATTCAGAAGCTGGCTGAGAATCAGGAACGTAATCAATGTATTGCCGAAACTTATGTAGAGCATAAAGAACGCTACGGAAAAACAATTATTTTTGCAGATCGTTGGTATCAGTGCGAAGCATTATGTAAGTTTTTGCAGCAACGGGGAATAAAGGCTGGAACAATCTTTTCTAAAGTAGACAACACTCCGGGTGGTGTTCTTGCTGACCACAAGGAAGTTTTAGAGCAATTCCGTAGTGGTGACTTGGAAGTGCTAATTAATATCCGAATGCTGACGGAGGGTACTGATGTTCCTAACGCTCAAACTGTTTTCCTGACCAGGGAGACTACGAGTAGCATCTTACTAACCCAGATGATCGGACGAGCCTTACGCGGATCTAAGTTTGGTGGGACAGATAATGCTAATATTGTCTCTTTTATTGATAACTGGAAGGTATTAGTTGACTTTCCTAAACCTGATT
>JBFLZA010000964.1:0-2567 GCA_040756535.1 Cyanobacteriota bacterium | reverse complement strand
GCCCTAAACGCTGCCCTAGCCATTCAGGATGAGTGGAGTTGTTTCTCAGCCCTGAGGGCACTGGCAGGCAAACTGCCAGCAGCACTCCCTAAAGCCCTAGATGCTGCCCTAGCAATTCAGTTTGAGTTCTTTCGTGCCGAAGCCATTACGGCACTGGCAGACAAACTGACTCCAGAGTTACTCCCCAAAGCCCTAAACGCTGCCCTAGCCATTCAGGATGAGAGGTCTCATGACGAAGCCCTCATGGCGCTGGCAGGCAAACTAGCTCCAGACCTGCTCCCCAAAGCTCTAGAAGCCGCCCAAGCCATTCAGGATGAGGAGTATCGTGCCAAAGCCCTGACGGCACTGGCTTTCCATCTAGTTAATACCTCAAATCGATTTAACCTCTGGAAAGACTTGCTGCATTTTCTCTCCTATCGAACTCGACAGGACTTAGTCAGCGATTTGGCAGCCTTCACCCCTGTAATCATTGCTTTGGGCGGCGAGGCTGCCGCTGCGGAAACCGCTCAAGCGATTCAAGATGTTTCTCGGTGGTGGTCTTAATGCAAGACTCGTTAATTTTGCATTAATGGTGCATTGAAAATGCTGAGACATTCGCTCAGCAAGCCATTTCCTGATTGCCGAATTCAGCGTTTAGACAAGCGCAATCGTCCTTGGCACATCAATCATTCATCCGTGACCTAAAGCACCATCCCATGATTGGTACTATAGCGCTACGCGCTATGGTTAGGACAAAAGTATGATAAGATGCAGTAATAGCTAGCGTCCAATAGTTATGCCTGCACCTTATAGTTACGATTTACGCTCAAAAGCCGTTGCAGCAGTGAAAAGAGGAGAAAAGAAAATAGAGGTAAGTCGTTTTTTTAAAATTAGTCGCAACACATTAGATCTATGGCTGAAAAAAGAAAGAGAAACAGGAGATTATCAGGCCAGCCGACCTGTAGGAGTAGGAACTCGACCGAAAATTCAGGACTTAGAAAAATTTCAAGAATTTGTGTCAGAAAATCGTGACAAAACCAAAAAACGAATGGCCCAATTATGGGGGTCTGAGGCGACCCAACAAAATATTAGTTATGCTTGCCGGAAACTGGGTATAACTCGAAAAAAAAACTTATGGGTACAGGGAAAGAGATGAAGAAAAAAGACGAGAATTTCTTGAAAAACTCGAGCAAATAGAAAGTCAGAGAAAAGTTTATGTAGATGAAGCAGGATTTGATAATCGAGAGGATTACCCTTATGGATACAGCCGTTTAGGGGAAAGGTGTTATGCTCTCAAGTCCGGTAAAAAAAGAGAAAGAGTCAGTTGGCTATCAGCATTGAAAGAAGGTCATTTATTGGCTCCTTTAACCTTTGAAGGGTCATGTAATAGAAGTTTATTTGAAACTTGGTTAAAGCATTGTTTGCTCCCCAAACTAGAACCAGGAGACATTATTATTATTGATAATGCCAGCTTTCATCAAGGAGAATCTATCAAAGAAATCGTCGAAGCAGCCGGATGTGAAATTTGGTATCTGCCCCCATATTCTCCCGACTTGAACAAAATTGAAAACTGGTGGGCTGTTTTAAAGACATGGATGAAACAGAGATTCAAGGAATTTCAAACTGTCAGAGAATGCGTGGATGCTGCCTTTAGAAATTGTCCTAACGTATGCGCGTAGCGCTATATTTCAACTCAATTAAAAGCGATCGCATTTGAGCGTGATATCGAAAGACTTACCGAAAGCTTCACAGGTCGGGAGTGGGTCTTTGAGGAAATTGAGCGATGGTTGCAACAGGACAATGAACGGTTCTTCATCCTAACTGGGGAACCGGGAGTGGGGAAGAGTGCGATCGCGGCTCGTCTCATCCAACTCCGGCAGGATATTGCAGCTTATCACTTTTGTATTGCCGGACGCAGTGGCACCATTGAACCCAATCATGTGCTGCTATCTCTGGCGGCTCAGCTCATTGACTACTTTCCCGACTACGCTGAAGCCTTGGCAAATACCATCAAACCGTTAAGGCTTTCGGTGAATGTGGAAATCACAATCGAAACCATCAAAGACAGTGAAGTCAGGGGTGTTGTCATCAACAACTTGCACACCCAGAATCCGCAGGAAGCTTTGAATGTGCTGCTGCGGCAATCGCTTGCTGCTCTACCCAATCCACCTCAGCAACCTATCCTGCTCCTGATTGACTCCCTAGATGAAGCTGTAACGTTGAGAGGTGATAATAACCTCGTTACTCTATTAGCTGAAACGAACGATCTACCGCCGTGGGTGCGCTTTGTCTTCACGACTCGACCAGAGCGACGGGTACTGCGCTACTTTGAGCGCTTGAAGCCCTATACCCTGGCGGCAGAATCGCAAATGAACCTGGACGACATCCGCCACTACATTGAGAAGCGGGTGGGTAAGGAAAAGATGCAGGCGCGACTTCAATTAGCTGAGGTTGAACCAGAAACTTTTGTGAACCGCCTGAGTGAACTTTCGACTGGTAACTTCCTGTACACCAAAATTCTGCTCAACGACATCGAAGCTGGACGGCAAAGCCTCGATGATCTGTCTGCATTACCCCAAAGTTTAGAC
>JBFLZA010000963.1:0-2569 GCA_040756535.1 Cyanobacteriota bacterium | reverse complement strand
CTCAACGGAGCAAATTAGAAGGATTCCCGCCATTGCCCTCACGGCTTATGCACGAGATGAAGATAGTCAACGAGCGCTGTTAGCTGGTTTCCAACTCCATCTGCCTAAGCCTGTTGAACCCGCCGAATTAGTCAATGCGATCGCTTCTTTAAGCAATCCCCCATGAAGTCAGAAGCCTACGCTCACCCGTAGGGGAGCGTAGGTAGTTCACCCCAAAGTTCAGCCTCTGTTTGATTCACCATTTCTCCAACTCTCCGGTTCTCAGGAATTCAAAATAAAAGCCCAGCAGTTTACCCACTGGGCATCATGGCTTGTAGCAAATGCACCAATGAATTTCATACACTGTTATGGGTTCAAGCCGACTGAGGGGAGGCTCACTCCCTCCACTGATAAGCTGTCGTGCTTACCTCAGGACTTACGCAAAGACACTAGATATAGAGTAGGAGTCAAACTAGCTGTATGGGAATAGAGGGGTGTTTGAGTTCCTCAATCAAGTACTCAGAAAGCCATGCAATGGAGTTCCATCACTGATGACAGCAGCGATCGCAAAAGCTATCAAATCAGTGCTATCGTCGCACTAAAGAAGGCAGTTGCAACCTAAATGCTGATGAACCCAAGTCAAGCTCTCATCGCTAATCACTGGCTAAGCGTCTTTTTATTTATCGCTATCGCTACGCTATTGAGCGCTCTATTCGGTTGGCTAGTCAAAAAAGGGGCATTACCACTAAAACCCATGATGGATTTCAGCTCACTACAGTGGCAGTTTATGAGAGTTTGGGTCAAGGTCGCTCTAGGAATTGGGGTAATTTTGCCTTTAGTCATGTTGGTGGCTTTCTGGGATAGGTCAATTCCTCGCCAGTTTTTCAGTTGCTACCTGTTGGCTGTTGCTGTTCAGCTTGCTTGTGAGGTCAGTTTCAGCCGTTGGTTGTGCAAAAGCGTTGTTGTCATTATTGGAACGCTTTATACAGGATTTCGGATTTGGCAATTGTGGTCAGGTCTGCACTTAGTAGCTTATCCGATGCTTTGGTTAGGTTTATTGTGGTTAGTTTTGTTGTTTTGGGTGGCTAACCTAATTATGTTGGTGTTCATGGCAATTCCTAGCATCTTTCCCTCATCTGAGGAAGATTCTCTTGAGGCTGGTTAATCCGCTTTACTTTATCAATTGGGTATCCGCTAAAGCACAGATAATCCCAACAAATTTAGGACTTATGCAGGCACACTAGATATAGTGGTATGGGAGCTGACGCTCCCTAACCGGAAGAAGACCAGTAATTGTTAATCTACCTTTTCTTTGAGATACATTGTTCTAGTGGGGAAGGGAATTTCTATGTTCTCTTCTCGATAACGCTTATGCAATCTTTTAATAAATTCATGTTTCACGAGTCGTTGATCAAAAAATTCTTTGACTTTGAGAAACACTTTAAAATTAATACTAAATTCTCCAAAATCTTGATAAAGAATAAAAGGTTCAAATTCAGGTACGCCACCTGATACAGCTTGCATCACTTCACGAGCAACATCTACGGTGACTTGTTCGACTCGTTCTAAATCACTATCATAACTAACACCAATAGGAATTTGAATAACTATCTCTTTAGCGGGTAAATGGTAGTTTTTCAGAATTGCTGATGCGAGCTTTGTGTTAGGAACAACAATTAAATTATTAGGGATTTCCTTAATTGTTGTATTTCGCCAGCTAATATCAGTAATATAACCTTCTTCCTTGTTTTCTAATTGGACATAATCCCCTGGACGAACTTGTTGAGAAATAATTAAGTATAAGCCAGCATACAAATTGGAAAGGGTATCTTGAAACGCCAGAGCAACAGCTAAGCCACCAATTCCTAAAGTAGCAATAATGGGTGTAATTGGAATATCTAATGCCTGAAGAATCATCAGAATTCCAAACAAAAATACAATCAGCTTTGCTAGATTAGATAGCAAAGATGCTGAAGGTAAAGCACCTCTTGAGACTTGGCCTGATAAGCTGACAAAGCCACCAGCGATTTTCGCTAAAACAAGGGTGAGTGTATAGAGAAAAAGTACTGTCAGAACTTTTTGGAGAAGGCTGGAAACAGGAGGTTGAAGAGGTATAGTCAGCGTAGCACCATACAGCCCTGCTAGAAAAAACCAAATAATGGTTTTACGCTGCAATGCTTCAAAAACGACTTCATGACCGAAAAACCGAGTTTTAGCGGCGAATTTACTCAGTTTTTGAAGAATAATTTTTTCAAAAATTGCTCCAAGAAGTAAGCTGCCCAAAATTAGGGCAATGGGAAGAATCCACTGCATCATTGGTAGAAGCAAAAGTTAAGGTTTTAAAGCTTGCTGTTCCTTGTTTCTGTTCAGCCGTTGGAAAGACAAAGCCCAGGTATGCGGACTACTATAAAGGGGGAATTACGAGATTTTAAATCATTCGGGCAACTGTTCTTTTAGCTGAGCAAGATTAGCTGGGCTAAGGGTGAGCTTAATTTCCAATTGTTGTAGATTGTCTCGCAGCGTCAGGATGTAGTTTTCTCCAACGTTGGTGCCTTGCCATTGAGGATTTTTTATTTCAATTTTCTGATAA
>JBFLZA010000962.1:0-2575 GCA_040756535.1 Cyanobacteriota bacterium | reverse complement strand
GGGTTTTTGGACGATCATACCGGAAATAATCACCAAATCCGCCCAATCCCAGTCTTCTTCCGTTTCCAACCGAACATTGCGGTCTACTAAGCGGAACTCCCAGGTTTGGGGCAGAATAGCAGCGACGGTAATCATGCCCAACGGAGGGAATGAAGCCTTACGCCCGATAAGTTCGATCGCTTTATCAAACGACCAGAAGGATTTTGGAAACAGGGGATACAGGAGTAAAACTCGCATGAACTTCCTCTCACTACAATTGCTAACCCACGAAGCCTAAAAGCCTTTCGGCAAAATCGAAACTAGGGTTATGAATCTATTCACACTGTCATGCTGAACGAAGGGAAGCACCTTATAGATACTTGAGCTTCGCTCAGAATGACACAATTGAGATTTTCTAGATAGTATCCAAAGATAGAGTTCAATTCACTCTGTTGGTCACCATCTAGGCTGGAACCATAAGGTTACTAGGTAAAGACTGGCGTAAGCGATCGCCATATAACGCCAAAGCATTACCACCCAACAGTAACCCTAAATGCTCACGGTCATAGTCAGCAACGCTGGCGGCATCCTTAACGCAGTCGGTGAGTACGCCATCCCAGTGACCGTAGTCGCCAGAGAAGCAAGCCAAACGCTTACCCACTTCCCCCATTGCCACATGCAAGTAAGATGGGCCTGGGTCGTCGGATTCAAACGAGGTGAAAATTTGCCCCCGCTCAAAGTAGTCTAAGGGGTCGCGGTGGCGGAGGTCGTAGTGTTCGTACAGCGCCGCATCATCAATTTTTGTGGGGTCGTGTTGGGCGTTCCACAATAAATCAAACAGGTTTTTCGCCTTGCTGATAATGTTGATATTGTCCTTACCCCCCCGTTCCTGAATCATCAGTTTGGTGAAGTCCATCAGGGAGGGGCGATAGGGATTTTTGGGGTCAAAGTCGCGGATACGCTTTTCCCAGTGTTCGTGAAAGGCGTGGGCAAGGTCTGGTAACCAACCGCACGCACCTTCTAAAAAGCCTACTCTAAGGGTGGGGAATTGCTCAAACGCTCCGTCAAAAATCATCCGTGCCAGCGCCATCTGTTGCTGGTTACGCTGAACAAAAATGTGACCGAGGACAAAGGTTTCCATGTGGTCGGCAATTCCACCCACCATGTAAGAACCGGGCCCCCCGTGAATGCCCAGGGCGATGTCTAAGTCTACGGCAGCTTGGAGGATGGGACGGAAGTCCGGATGGCTAATCGCCTTACAGGTGCGGATTTCAGGGAACGCCTCAGGGGCTTTGGGATGGGGAATTGGCAGGTTTGGAGCAACGGCAACGCCAACCATGCCCAATTCTTTGATACAGCGATGCATCTCTGCTACTGCTGCGTCTACATCTTGTAAGGGTATGACACCGATGGGTTTGAGACGGTTATCGTATCCTTTGCAATCATCAGCCATGTAGCTGTTGTAAGCACGGCAAAGAGCGATCGCCAAATCCTTGTCCAGAATGCTGGAAAAGATCAGATTCAAGGTGCCGTAGATCACCTGGACATCAATTCCTTCCTGATCCATGTGTTCAACCCGCACGCGGTTGAACATCGCGCCGAAGGTGGTCTCCGGATGGAGGGTGCGAAAGCCACCCTTACCCAAACCCTGAGGTTGGGGGAACATCCGCACCAAGTCGTTTTTCCCCGTTGCTGGATTGAAGTCTACAATTTTCGCCCGTTGGTCACCGAGACTATCAATCACCAGACCGACGCGATCGCGATACTCTGGCTCTAGATAATCCCGCATTACCAGGGGATTTTCTAGCTTGTGGGCGTCAGCGTCGATCACCAGTAAACCTTGATACATGAATTCTCCCTTTTAGTGATTGGTTAGTGGTTAGTAGCTTTTGGTTATTGTCTAGTGGCTAGTAGCTGCTGGTAAAAACAACTAACGACTAACAACTAACTTCTAACCGACTAAGCGTTCTGTTTCTGATTTAAGTAAGCCCAGAATTGGCGTAGACCAAACCAATGCTCAAAAGACCACGACATCGAGGCGAGGATGGTGATGCCAGGATACTTTCTAAACGCTGGTTCGTTTTTCTCAAAAAAGGCGTGTCCCCCTAAGGCAAAGACTTGGGTGAGTACCAAGCACAGGAGCGTCAATCGCCAATCGTAAAACAGCAAAACCACTGCTGCGATGGCTAGGAGGTTAGTGATGTGATGCAGAATCTGGTTGATTGGATTCTGATGAGACGCAACAAAGTGGGCTTTTGCTTCATGGAAGTAGTTCAACACGATTCTCCTACAGTGACACCCAATTCAAAAAATTCAAAGCGTTTTAGGCAGGATACTACTAAGAATGAGACAAAACCCAGAATAATCCAAATTTTTTTGGGTTAACTATTTGAGGGGGTTTGGGGGAGCTATAAGTCCCACGCCATAATTTTTAATTTGGCGCTGGGATACATGGACGCCCCCAAGTCGATTTTATCCGGTCGATCCCGGTAAGATCGGCATTGTATAAAGGTCTATAGCCCACTAATTCTGTGTTAGAATTAGCTACATGACTCTGATCATGAACTACTGCTACCGAATTTATCCCGACGCCAGC
>JBFLZA010000961.1:0-2575 GCA_040756535.1 Cyanobacteriota bacterium | reverse complement strand
ATATTAACAGCAAACTCCCGACCGCTATCACTACGGTACAACATCCACTTACGAGACCCAGCCATTAATTAAACCCCTTAAAAATAGGCATCCATCCCCTCGATGATCTTCATTGTCCAGATTTCCAATCTGCCAATAACAGAGGGAGCCATATCCCAGGTAATACGGGTCGCACGCGGGTACACTGGAGTCGGAACCCAGATGTTAACAGGCTGCGGATCTCCAAACGGCTCATACGTTGGAAACCAAGTGTAGATTCCAAAGTGCATCAAAGACGCATCAATCTGCCTACGCTCAGCAAGCCAGCTATGGTTATGAAGTCCAAACCAGCCAAAGCGGTAGGACGCAGGCGAAGTATTAAAACGCCCGTCTATCTGTTGTCTATCAAAGCTCGTGATACTGAGGCGACCGTACCAAATGCCTTGATAGAGACCAGTATACAAACTGGCTGCGGAAATGTCAATAGCTCCCTCACCTGAAACAATACGATCAATCACTAAGGTTGGCTCCTCCGGAGGCGGATCGGGATTAAAGTTGACAAGCTTGGCAAGCCTGGGTAGTACATAAACGACACGCGCATCAGCAACGATGTAAACACCTAGCTCAGACGCAAAAACCTGCTGGATATTGCCTTGATTGTCAATAGTACAAGAATCAAATGATACATCAGATACACCATCATTACGATAGTCATAGAAAGTAGACCTATCGCCCATAAAATCCACATACCTTACAGTCTGGAGGCTGCCATGAATACAACGTCCAGTCACGGGATCTGGAGGGGCATCCTCCAGCAGATAATACAAAATTTCAATTGTTCTCAAGTGTCCGGAGGTGCGCGGGTTAAGCAACTTTTGGCGCAGTCTACCATGACATAGAGAAATAAGTCAAGGCCTTGACAAGACTTTTTTTTAGGTATACCGTGTAAATGTTCACGTACAACATATGCAGTTCGTATGGGATTATTAGGACAAGAGGGTGATGGTCAAAAACCATTAGCTCGAAAATACTTTAACCAGCTTAAAAAGCAAGGTGTTGCAATGGAAGAGAGAAAGTCTCCCATTGAATCGGTACGCCTATCTGGCAGTGGTGAGTGGATCATCATTGAAGCTGAGGACTGTTCAGGATTAATTAATGCTGAAAGTAAGGTGGGGGAAACATTCTGGTCATTTTGTCAGACGTTACACGGTAAGCAATTATCTGGACTGGAGATATTTGAGGCCAAGGGTAAAATCGGTTTTGATATCCAGCCTGATCTGTCGAGGACTGGTTATTGGTCATTTGACTCCACGGAAGAAAAACTAGAATTTGGAAAAAAGCACACTACTGGGAATGCTGGCTTGATAACACTAAGCATCGAAGCTATGACCCCCAAATCCGTGCAAGACAATGGGAAGATTGGGGACAATGCCGCACTGCCTCCCCCTACTTCTTCCTCTCAGTCTGGGAACGTGCCTACAGTCGAAAAGCCGTCGAGATCGCGATCGAAGGCTCCACAAGCGCCAGAGAAGCAACAAACAGACTCATAGCTCGATTTGGGTACTTCGTCGGTCACAGAGGCTCCTAGCCACGAATAAGAAAACCCCCCACTCGTTAGAATGGGGGGTTTTCCTTATGCAGTTCGCTTGGTACACGGATTTCGGGGTCAGCTACTAATTTTCCGCTAACCATTGGCAAGGTACTCAACTTCTTCTGACCCCGGCCCGCCGTATCCCTACGCTATCGGGTTAGTAGAACTATACATCACCACTAGCGTCCGAGTCAACAGGGTCAGTCTGTGGCTCATCTGGAACGCCATCAGCTAAAACCGTGAAACTACCGTCAGTTGGATTGTAAATTTTCTGAAGGTTTACAGTCGCCGTGATGGTCATCGTAGGCTTTGGGGCTGATAGAGAATAAGTCACACTAAACTCTTCGGCATTCTCTAATCTAAAGCGATCCTGAGTGTGTTGAAGTCCAGCTTCAACTAAACTTTTTCTAACTGGTATCCAGTCAGGCAATGGGCGCATTATTGACAATTACTCCGAGCGTAAATTCGTAGATATTCGATAGCAATCACAGATGAAAAATTAAGTATCAAATTAATGATTGCTAACAGCACTAGCCATCGTTGTCGTATCCGTGTACCCGTCACTAACTCCTACTCCTTAGGTGGCATCGTCATCATTGATTCCAGTATCAAAACCAAAAGGTACACGACGCTTTTCAGCTCTAAAACTCGTTACAGAAAAATTGACATTAGATTGCCTATTTCCACTCCACTGAGGCAGCACTAAGTTACCCCCTCTAGTTAATGGGTGATTAGGTTGGCCAACCCATATTTTACGCTTAACACCTTGAGGGCTAACACAATTTACATAACGCATTGTGATGCCACGAGGTAAGGTATCTGAAGCAACAACAGCAGGCGCATCTGTAAAGCCAGCCGCCTCCCCGTTGCTCTCATCAATATTAACAGCAAACTCCCGACCGCTATCACTACGGTACAACATCCACTTACGAGACCCAGCCATTAATTAAACCCCTTAAAAATAGGCATCCATCCCCTCGATGATCTTCATTGTCCAGATTTCCA
>JBFLZA010000960.1:0-2584 GCA_040756535.1 Cyanobacteriota bacterium | reverse complement strand
GCATTCTGCATAATCCGCTTGTTAACTTTCGTGACTTTTGCTAACGGGATTGGTTGGCGGAGGGACGTAGCCAACCCGCCTTCTATCCCACGGCTGAAGCGCGTGGGTTTTACGGCGGTTTCTATAAATTGAAGCGTAGGACTTGCTGCATCCATTCTGGTGTGTCACTAGGATGCTGCGGGTCACCATCAATTTTGACATCGCTGCGATCCCAAAAATCATCCAGGTACTGTCGTTGGCTCACGAGCAGATCGTCAAAACCATGAACAACAGCGCGATCGAGGGTGCGTCCGGCTCGTTCACACAACTCTTGCGCTGGAAAATGACTAGAGGTGTGATACGTCATGTACTTGACTAACCGAATTGGCACGCCCGGTTGGGCATCCACCGAGAAAACCACCTTGCCATTGTCTTCTGAACACTGGCTGTCATAAAAGTAAGGAGATTTCGTTTCAAATTCATGATCAACACCACAAGCTAAAGTCATCCGGCTGTTTCTCGTGATGTGACTCAGTACGATCCGACGATCCTTAACAAAGTGCTGCTGAGGTAACAAAACCCGCTCTTTAAAGCCCTTCGCGAGACGAGGATCGCCTTCACTGGCACGAGCAGAAGCGTTGTAGTGCATTTCTGAAGAGATGACAATCGGCGCTTTGGCGTTGAGGATGGTTACTTCATAACAAATCGCTGCCAAGTGCCGGTGTTCAAAGGAAACGAGTCGGCGCGATCGAATCGATACTTGCTTGCCAGACGGTGTTTGCCAAAGAACTTCTCGATCGAGTATCCCGTTTTGCATATCGAGTGCCCGCTCAAATTTGAGCAGATTCGCAGTCGGTAGGTAAAACGGTTCATCATCGACGTACAGTCTAATAATTTTGCTGTCGGTGGCATTTACAATGGTTTGTCCTGTCCTAGCAAAGCCATAAGCTTCCTCTGCGTAGACGATGGGCCAGGATTCATAAAAGCCATTGATAAAGGTGCCATTTTCTCCAACAGGAGTGCCTTCCTCAAATACTCCTCGCATCCCCAAGTAACCATTGGCTGTTGAAAACAAGGTTTCCATTTGTACCAGGAGTTTTGGGTAGAACTGCTTTTCAACCCACCGCCAAGGATCAGGGGGATAAATATATCTGGGAGGAATTAAAAGTTTATGGTATAACATTGATTTTCAACATGATTAATGACT
This sequence comes from Cyanobacteriota bacterium, assembly GCA_040756535.1. Taxonomy (GTDB): domain Bacteria; phylum Cyanobacteriota; class Cyanobacteriia; order Cyanobacteriales; family Coleofasciculaceae; genus JBFLZA01. The sequence goes on along the minus strand of JBFLZA010000960.1, from coordinate 1,398 downwards.
TCCTGATAGCTTCTTCAAGTAGCGGTACGTTTGAGATCAGACTGACTTGACATACTCTCCCGCTAAATCGAAGATTCTAGCGGGAGATTCTCAACATAATTGCTGATTCTCAGTTGTTTGATTCGACTTAAAACAAGAGCGTCTCCGTTCCTGAGCCAGAGGTCGGCATCTCCCTGAGCTTTTGAGCTTTTGGCTCCAGATTCCGTATGCCCTACGGTACTGTTTAAGTATTCAGCCAACAGCTTAAATCCTTTTGCCAAGATGTTTTTTGCAGCGTTGTGGTCACGGTCTAAAACTGTACCGCACTTACTACACTTGTGGGTTCTAGTGCTAAGAGTCTTCTTAACTTTTGCACCACAACAAGAACAATCAACAGTTGTGTTGTGAGGTGGAACAGCGATAACTATAACACCATGAACTTTGGCAAAATATTGAAGCAATTGCGTGAATTGATACCAGCTTGCATCAGATATTGACTTAGCTAAATGATGATTCTTCACCATGTTTTGTATCTTCAAGTCTTCGTAGACGATTAAATCGTTAGACTTAACTAGCGCCCAAGCATCTTTCCGAGCTTTGTCTTCACGCTGCCTACTTATCTTGAGGTGTTGTTTAGCTAAAACCTGGCGTGCTTTGTGGTATCTGTTAGACTGCTTCTTCCCTTTGATATGTTTTTTAGAAACCCGCCGCTGAAGCCTTTTTAGTCTTCGTTCAGATTTCCTCAAATACCGAGGGTTCTCTATGGTATTTCCATCGGAATCGGTATAAAACTCTTTTAGTCCCAAATCGATTCCCGTCATTTTTCCTTGAAACTCATGCTCTTCTCGCCTATCCCAGTCCACCAAGAACTGAGCATAGTAGCCGTCAGCTCGTCTTATGACTCGAACTCTGGAAATTTGTTGTTCTGCATACCAAACCAAATCTCTTGAACTCCACAAATCCATCATTCCGACTTCAAACCCATCGGTGAAAGTTATCTGCCTTCTATCGGCAGATAGCTTCCAACCGCTGTTTTTATACTCAACGGAACGACTGAACTTCTTGTATTTTGGATATCCTTTTTTACCTGGCTTACCCAATCTACAATTCTCATAAAAACGCTGAATGGCAGACCACGCCCTATCAGCATGAGCCTGCCTAGCTTGAGAGTTGAGCTTTTTCGCCCAAGGGGTTTCCTTGTTCTTGGCTAGTACCGCACAAAGCTTTTGAAGGTCGTTTCTTGTGACCCCTTTATTATCTTCCCAATAGCGCAAACAAGTGTTGCGGATGAATTGCCCTGTGCGGATTACTTCATCCAACTTACTGTACTGTAACTGGGTTCCTTTTAGCTTGGCTTCTATTACTAGCATGATAGAATGCTAGCACAGTTTACCCGCTACAATTATCGGTAGAACTGTT
>JBFLZA010000959.1:0-2586 GCA_040756535.1 Cyanobacteriota bacterium | reverse complement strand
ACTACCTGCCCCGCATCGTTGATACCCTTAGCGTCGCTGTATTTATCACCGACAAGGGTACCCAAGTCAGTCATCGTGCCGTTTTCCCATAAAAAGGCGTGAAACCCCTTACCGACCACTTGCCCCTTGTCGTTGATGTCATTGGCAAAGCTGAATTGACTGTCGAGGGTTCCCAAGGCAGTCATCGTATTGTTATTCCACAAAAAGGCATGACGAGCACCGCCATCGAAGTCATCCGGCGTATCCGAATTTCCTACTACTTGTCCTTGGTTGTTGATGGCATGGGCATGGCTGGATTTACCCCCAAGGGTACCCAAGTCAGTCATCGTGCCGTTTTCCCATAAAAAGGCGTGCCTAGTAAAATTAGGATTGTTGATTGTCGAACCGCCAACGACTTGCCCCGCATCGTTGAGGTCATCGGCTTCACTGAAATTCCCACCGAGAGTACCTAAGCCAATCACGGAATAATAGAAACTTGAGGTTGCAGTGGTCGTTGTTTCAGTATTAGTCCTAAATAACGAGAGTCCTAACGCTATCACCAAAACCACTACTAAACCGAGTAAGACAGTTCTCAAGCGACGAGTCTTCCTAGAGTCGTTTCGTCTGAAAAGGGAGATACCTAAGCGAGGATGTGTTATGGCATACCCTAATCTCTCGATGCAAGTGGCACCGCCAACAACCTGAATAGGTTGGAGTGCTGCTAAGGCAACCGCCGCATTATTAAAACGCTGCTTGAGGTTGGGGGCAACCATCTTTTCCAACCAGGAAATAAAACGGGGATTGAGGTGGGGAAGTAATTTCTTAACATTAAAGCGATAATTGTTATCGATTAAATTCCCGATATCTTGCGATCGCGTTCCCGTAAGCAAACAAATCAGTGTTGCCCCTAAACTATAGAGGTCTGATGCCTCCGTGAGGGGACGACCAAACTGTTCCTCCGGAGGCATGAAACCTGGTGTTCCTGCGGCAACACTGCTGATTGCCAGTTCCCCGCCCCGAATTCGAGCAAAACCAAAATCAATCAGGTAAGCATTCAATTGCCTATCAACCAAGATATTTTCCGGTTTAATATCTCGATGAAGGACTGGGGGAGTACGCTTTTGCAAGTCAACTAAAATTTCTAATACTGAAACAGCGATTTTCTTAATCTCTTCAGGAGTAAAATTGCGTTTCTGGGCTAAAAATGGTGCGTTTTTATACTCTTGTACTAGGCAAAAGCCCGACTTTGTTTGAAACGAATCCAAGTAGCGGGGAATGCGAGGATGGTTCAGTTCTCGCAGAACCTCAATCTCCCGTTGGTAAGCTTTAAACCCTGACCAATTGGCACCTGAAGCGGCAAATCGGAATTCTTTAATCACCACCTGTTGCGGAGGATTGAGACGGGTGTCAGTGGCGAGGTAGGTAATGCGTCCCCCTTCACGGTTGCGTCCCAATTCTCGGACGACCTTATATCTGTTCATTTTCCCTGAATCCCTGCGTTTCGCTGTGGACAAGAGCTTGCTTCACATCAATTTTGGCGGCCTATCTGTAGTATTTATCGCCCTTAGCTTGGCAATTTATGCAAGAAGTCTAAGGGAGATGAAGCAATGCTTGAAAAGACGATATAAATCTTGGCACAGAATTTTCGAGCTTTCAGGAATTGACGGATTTTTGTTACGTTATAAAATCTCCTCTTTTGTTCCCTCCTCATTAATATTGGTCAGGTGTGGGCCCAACTCCTCAGCAGGTAGAAAGTGATGCTGAAACCATAAACTTGCCAATCGTGCCACCTCTGGCAGTGTTCCTGGTTCTTCAAACAGATGCGTTGCTCCAGGAATAATTTCTAGTTGCTTTTCGACCCCTAGCTGTGCCATTGCCTGCTGATTCAACTCAATGACAATGGGGTCATTCCCACCCACAATTAGGAGTGTAGGAGCTTGAACGCGAGGCAAGGCAGACGCTGCCAAGTCAGGACGCCCGCCCCGTGAAACCACGGCACTAACCGCATCTGGACGTGCTGCTGCTGCCACAAGTGAACCCCCCGCTCCAGTACTAGCCCCGAAGTAACCAATCCTAAGATTGCGGGTGTCTGGGTTCTGCTGGAGCCAATCTGTAGCGCCAATTAACCGTTCAGCAAGCAAGGAAATATCAAAACGGAGTTGCCTCGTCTGGTTATCGATGATTTCTTCTTGGGCGGTTAGCAAGTCGATTAACAAGGTTGCCAGTCCTGCCGCTTGCAGGGTTTCGGCAACATAACGATTGCGAGGGCTGTGCCGACTGCTACCGCTACCGTGAGCAAATAGTACGATTCCTGGGGCACCGACAGGGATGGTGAGATTTCCTTCAAGTGTGACTGAACCTGCTGCAACTTGAACCAGGGAATCTTTACACTTCCACGTCCAATCTGATGCTCTGTTCATCGATATTTCTCCTTTGGTACTCTCAAGAAACACAAGGCAGAGGGCAGAGGGCAGAGGGCAGAAGGAAAGAAGGAAGTGTTTCTTTCTATGTGTAACGAATGTGATTGCGTCCGTTAGAGGCTCCTAAGGGACGAAGGAAAAAGAAAAAAGGTTGAGGGTTTGATTTATTGACCGAAACGAGGTTTCT
>JBFLZA010000958.1:0-2607 GCA_040756535.1 Cyanobacteriota bacterium | reverse complement strand
GGGAAAATAATCCTTCTGTTATCTCCCCCCCTTGATAAGGGGGGGTTGGGGGGGGTACATCACCATACAACTCAGCCGGTTGCAGATAGCGAATATTCGTCCGTTCTTTCAAAACCACCCGTTCATCATTACGCAGATTCCAGGCAACTTGCCCATAACCCACATCAACACCGTAAACTCGTTTTGCCCCAGCTTGCAGCAAGCAGTCGGTAAAACCTCCTGTAGAAATGCCACCATCTAGGCAAATACGCCCTTCCACCGGAATTTCAAACTCTTTTAACGCTTTGGCAAGCTTTTCGCCACCTCTAGAAACGTAAGGTGATTTCTCTTTAATATGAATTTCTGCGGTAATTTCAATCTCAGTTCCCGGTTTATCAACCAACTGCTGATTCACCAACACCTCACCTGCACGAATCAGCCGTTGTGCTTCCTGCCGTGACGAACACAGTTCACGATCTACTAATAACGTATCAAGCCGTTGCTTCAATCTACTCAATTGAGGGGAATCTATATCGTTTGTAGGGGCACGGCCTTGCCGTGCCCTTCCTGTATTCTATGCCACCTGATTTAACTTATTCTTGAATCTCTGATCAGTGAGGACAAAGTAAATTGAATAGGGTTTTCGGCATCTCCTCAAAGTGTTCTAGCAAAAAATCCATCAGGGCAAGATGGCGCAAATCCTCGGGAGAAGGACGACGACTGCGTCCGCTTGTAAACCAGCGCTGAACAGTGGAGATGGAACGAGAACAGATCAAGGCAAGTTCTTGTTGAGTCACTTCCCATTTGGTGTAGAACTGCTGAGGTGACATTCCCAAGGGGCAGTTGCTGTAGAGGACAATTAGAGTGCGCTGTCGCTGGGTTAAGGAACGGGGATTGGGTAAAGTGCGATCGCTTTTCCTTGAAGATTGTCCTTGTTTTTTTGGCATGATAGAAGAAGCTCCTATTGGTTTGGGAGTCAGCCGCGCTGGTTATGGTTGGGAAGCCTTGGCAGCGCGGCTTTTTGTACAAATTTAATTTGTACATTATAAAAATGCCATATTTCTATCAAGAAGTCAACATTTTGTTGAATAAAAACTGAAAAATTTTTTCTATAAATTCGAGATTAAGTGTTAAATTAAGCATTAAAAATCCCTGGCTTTCCTCGTTTACAGCTTCTGTTGTTAACCGCCCTAAAATCAATTTTCGGGCTTATAGCTCAAGTCCATTCAAATGGACTGATATCGAATTCGGTTGAATCACCATAATTAAGACCGACGCCACGGACACTCCGGACGCGAAGAGAGTTTTTTATGATAGGTAATTAGATAAACTTGATATCAAATCCTCTTCCAGTCGTCTTGAGACGACTTTCGCTATGAGCCAGGGGTTTTGAACCCCTGGCGGATGGGTGCGTCACGAAAAAACTCTCAACCGACTCAACCCTCCCATCATGGTCGATTTGAATCCCTATTTAGAATCCCTCTGCAACGCTTACACCCAATGGTGGACGTTTGGCACCCTGAAGGATGTGGTGGAACCCAAGCAGTTTGAGTTTGATTTGATAGTGCAAACCGTTGAACGGGACACCCAACAGAGGAACAAAGAGGAGCAAAAAGTCGAGCGATCGAGTGTGCTGGAGGGGTTGCACAAGTATGCCTCAGAGCATGTACTGTTGGTAGGGCGTCCGGGTTCGGGTAAATCGACGGCTTTAGTCAGGCTATTGGTGGCAACGGCACAACAGGCACTGCAAAATCCGGACAGCCAGATTCCAGTACTAGTGGAGTTGCGGACTTACAACATTTATTACAAAACTTCTGTGCTGGATTTAGTGCAAGCGTCTCTGAAACGACGCAAGTTACGCCTGAACATCGAAACGATAGAAGACTTACTAGCTGAGGGGCGATTTTTGCTGTTGATGGATGGCATCAACGAATTGCCGGATGATGAGGCTAGGAGGACTATCAAGGAGTTTCGGCTGGATTACTCGGATGTGCCGATGGTATTCACCACGCGGGATTTAGGCGTGGGTGGCGATTTGGGGATTGAAAAGAAGCTGGAAATGCAATCCCTGACAGAGGCAGAGGTGGAGAAATTTGTCCGAGACTGTATGCCAGGGCGAAGTCAGCAAACGCTGCAACAATTACGCCAGCGCTTGCAGGAGTTGGGGCAAACGCCGTTTGTGATGTGGATGCTGTATTTCATCGTTCAAAAAACTGGGACGGTACCTTCGGGCGCGGGTTCGGCGTTTCGGGAGTTTACCCAATTATACGAACGTGGCTCTAAAGAGGATGCTCCAGTTTCCGATGAGTCCCGTGACTGGTGGAGCCGGTTACTGGAACATCTGGCATTTGAAATGATGCAAGCGGAAAAACCGACAGATTTTGGCTTGACTATTTCTAGGCGAGAGGCAGTAGACATCTTCACTAAAGTTCTGGACAGTGAAAAGTTTGATAAACCGCGCGATTATGCTCTGCGATGGCTAGAGGATTTACTCAAGCATCATTTAATTCAAGTAACCAGTAATGACCAGATTGAATTTTGTCACCAATTAATCCAGGAATACTATGCGGCAGAATTCCTGCTAAAGGTGTTGACCTCTCCCCCAACCCCTTCCCTAAGAGGGAAGGG
>JBFLZA010000957.1:0-2614 GCA_040756535.1 Cyanobacteriota bacterium | reverse complement strand
AAACTGAGAGGCGATCGCGCTTATTCAAGGGAGCATCCTGATTTCATCTGCCGTCGAGGTTAACGATAAATACTTAGTGATTCGCGATATGACTTACGTGTGGCTGCTAAAGTTTGGGGTCAATGCTGATAATAAATTGGTTGATATTGTTGATGCCCCCAGCGGAAAAAGTGATTTAATTTGTCCCTATTGTGAAGTCAAGCTAGTTGCTAAGAAGGGTCAAGTCAAAGAACATCATTTCGCTCATGTTGAGTCAAGTTGTCGTTCGGTGACGGTTAAGCGAGACTTCCCGGCGCTTCCCCTGTATGACAACTTCAATATTCAGCTATCAGGTCAGTCACTGCAATTGCTCAAAACACTCTGGTTTTCATGCGGTCAGAATGGCTGGAGTATTCCTTTCTCTGGTGAACTCAAGCCATTAATCAAAGCAAAACTATTACAGAAGAATCCCTATCAAAATCCTCCCGGCTACGAGTTTACTCAGCTAGGGAAAATTCCAGTTGGAGCGCTGCCTTTAAAAGAATTTAATCAGATTCAGGAGCCGCTTCTCCTCAAGCAATTATTTAATATAGAACGACAGGTGGAACTGGCTAAGGTTCTTAAATCCCTGGATCTGAAAGAACGTTCAATTGATTTATGGCTTTACCGAACTCAGCTCAGAAGAATTCTGGAGCATCGCCTGTACTATTTAGAAGTAAAAGCTGATAGTGAAACTCTATATAAAATTGGTGTAACTAAGCGAACAATTGAAGAACGAATGGTAGAAATTAGGCGGGATTTACGCTGCCACTACAAAAACGTTGAACTTAAGGTACTGGGTACTTGGGAACACAGAGGCAACGTTGAGCTATATTTCAAGCATCGTTACCAGCCGTTTAACTATCCATTAGGTAGCTTAACTGAATACTACAAGTTTGGTACTGAGGCGAGCGCAGTATTAAACGATTTAGAGCAGATGCATCTCAAATGTCTTAGCCAAGTAGAGTCTGATATTTTGGCGAAGGATGTTACGTCATCCCCAGCCAGAACTGGGAGCCATTGCCTGTGAAAACTCACCTTTTCAAAAATAATCGCACTTCAATAACGATGCTGCCAAGCAGATCGTACAAGTGCTATTCCAGTGACTCCAATCTGGTAGCTGTTTAGGAAACCGAATTTCTAAGGCTACCGTCCTAATAATTCCCGGATATAGGTAAACACGAGTGGAATTTATCAGTTAAATAGTTCGGGATTGTGACAATTCACAGAAATTGTTGAAGAACTAAACATTTCTTGAAAAAAGCGCGATTTTTTGCTGTTTGTCCAAGCCCTGTATAGTCTTTCAATAAAATCCATGAAAAACATTGTTGCTCGATATTTACTCTTGTGTGGCCTAGGAGTTATAGCCTTCGTACCACTAGCAGGGATACTCTCCCCAGATAGCAGTAGCAGTCAGCAAGTTTCAAGCGTTGCTCCAGAAGTTTCCTTGAAGCAGCTTTCTCCATTAGGCAACCAAAAGCAAGTTTCACGTAAACCTGCTCCAAGTACACAGCGGTACAGTAATTCTACGTATGGTGTTACCTTTAGCTACCCCAGCAATTGGCAACCTACCCAGGGCTATGAAGATCGAGAACGCTTCAGTGGTGCTGATGGATTTTTCCTCGTATCGGCGTTGTCGTCACCGCCGCCGACAACGATTCAGAATGTTTGTAATGATGTAGCACTGAATCATAGACTAAATCCCTATGGTAGTCGTCCCCAGGTGCAGAGATTGCAAATCCAGGGTCGCCCAGCGTGTTTAATTTTGCCTTCGGCTGACCAAGACAAGGCACTCGAAAGAATGGCAGCGCTCATTGTCCGCTATCCCAAACCGATTCGCCTGAATGGGGCAGACTACAATCACTTCGTTTTGCATGCTGACAAGGAACACATTCGCCAGATTACTAACCGACTAAGATTTACAATGCCAAAGCGATGATAGTACAGCCGTAAAAAGCTGATTTCAGTGAGCGTGTTTAGATAAATAGACAGGTGCCCATGTCACCCTCGTCCAATGTCACCCCCATTCAGATCGAGACGGAAGGCGCAAGCTTCCTGATGGCGGCGCATACTCCAGAATTAGCGGTTGTAGTATTTGATATTCTCCGAAAACTTGGTCAGCAGGCGAAGCCAGCAGTTTGGGCGCTGATTCCCCGCGATAAGAGGGCGGAACTTTGGCATCTGGCAGCAATGGGTTAAGTTTTGGCAGATCGCTTCTCGTTTCAATGTCCGATAGGGATTTGGTTTGATTGTCAGTCTACCTGACATCGATAATCCCTCCTCCCCCTGCAAGAGCCTTCACCTTTGGTACTGTCAGGGCGATCGCCAGAGCAATCTCCAACTTGAGTTAGTCCCCAAGTAGGCAGAACCGACCTAACATTTGGGTTCAGTATCATCGAGGCAGAATAGATGTCGTCCCAATTGAATCGCAATTCAGAAGAGCTTAAGGTACAAGGAACCACGTTGTTCGATCGCACTTTTCGAGACAGCGAGGGCAAGATTGTCATTGCTCAGATGCCCAATCTGCCGCTTCTAGTAGGGTTGGGAGCAAGCCTACTTCAACTCGTCTTGCCCAGCGGCAATCTCCAGACAGGAT
>JBFLZA010000956.1:0-2616 GCA_040756535.1 Cyanobacteriota bacterium | reverse complement strand
CATCATAGACACGGTGATCGTTCAATACGGCATTCAATCTGAACCTAGTGCTGCGACCAAGATATTTATTGGGCAGTTTGAGCAAATGATGTCAGGCAATGAGTTTACGTTCTACCAGAAACTCATACACCACGAACTGATGAAGCATGGTCAAGCCATGAGTGGAATCATGATCCACAAAGCCGCTCAGGTAGTGGGGGCTGATATTGAAGTGGCAATTGGGCCTTTGAATACTGTCAACTTTGAGGGTCGCGCTCACCAAGAACAGCTCAAGGGGATGCTCGAACAGGTGGGTGTCCGCGAAATGACGGGCAAAGACGCCGATCAAGGACTCTGGGCACGGGTGCAAGATGCGGTTGCCGCACTATCGGGTGTAGTTGGCAGCATAACTACCCAAAACACAGATAAACAAGATATGAACATCCAAACCCTCATCCGGCTGGATCATAACAAGGTGAATACCATCTTCACCGAAATCGGAGCGACTAAAGACCCTCGAAAGCTCCAAGAGTATTTCGGGCAGCTCTACAAAGATTTGTTAGCCCATGCTCAAGCTGAAGAAGAAGTCGTCTACCCAAGAGTTCGCTCGTTCTACGGGGATGACAACACTCAAGAGCTGTACGATGAGCAAGCGCAAATGAAGCGGATGCTAGATGAAATTAAGTCTATTGACCCCGCTAATGCTGACGAGTTCAGATCAAAAGTTAAGGATCTAATGGAGATGGTTGGCGATCACATTCGTCAAGAAGAATTCACGATGTTCACAGCGATTGACAACAATTGCAGCGACGACCAAAAAGAGCAAATGGCGACCGAATTTAAAGCTGCCAAGAGCAAGATTCAGCAAGAAATGGCAGCGTCTATGCAATAACAGCAATCATCTGGCTGTACGGGTTACAGGGAAGGGCATTGCCAGTTAAGCGGCTCAATGACTCCATGGCTTGGAGCCGCCTCCCTGAGGAGGCTTCAAAACCCGATTGAATGTTTCTATTCCCACGATCGAGATTTAGTTCGTTGCGACTTTGAGGTGTCGAGTAAGTTTGATGAGTCGCAACCTACTGAATTTGGTAATGGGACTGTCTAGCGTTCATCCTGCTTGTTTGGATTAACTGTTGGATCAGAAGGCATATCTGATTTATTTGATTCACCCTTAACCTCAAGTACGGGTTTCAGTTCTACCGTCACTGGCATTCCCTCAAACAGTTGAATATCTTTACCTTGATGAGTGATCGATAACTGAGTTCCTTGCCGCAGCAAATAGGTTGCTGTTTCTGCTTGAATATCAACCTCTAATCGCTGTCCTTGAATCGTTAAAGGAAATCGTAGACGTTTAATTGTCTCCGGTAGTTTTGGATGGAACGATAAGTGACCGTTGTAATCTCGCATACCTGCAAATCCATAAACAGCAACCATCCAGGTTCCTCCCATCGCCGCGATATGGCAGCCATGCTTCACGTTACCAGCCACATCCCCTAAGTCCATCAGCACAGCATATTTGGCATATTCGACTGCCTTCTCCAAATAACCGATTTCGGCTGCAGCAATGCTCTGAATAGAGACAGAAAGGGAGGAATCTCCTGTAGTCAATGGATCGTAATAGTCAAAGTTACGCCGCTTCTGTTCCGGTGAAAACTTATCCCCTAATAGAAACATTGCCAGCACAATATCTACTTGCTTAATCACCTGATGTCGATAAATCACCAAGGGATGAAAGTGTAGTACTAAGGGATATTTATCAGCAGGCGTATTCTCAAAATCCCAGACTTTTTCGTCCAGGAAGCTATCGTGCTGGATGTGAATTTTTAATCGTTCATCGAAAGGCAGATACATGTTATCTGCTGCCTTCCTCCAATTTTCTATCTCAGAAAGCTCCAGTTTGGTCTTATCGACTAAAACAATGAACCAGTCTGGATGGCGATCGCGCAGCATCTCAACGGTGGAAGCAGCGTACCACAGGTTCTCGCGTGCCATTAAGTTGGTGTAGGTGTTGTCATTCACCACAGCGTTGTATTCATCGGGTCCCGTAACGCCATGAATGCAGAACTGACCTGCAACTCGCTTTGAGAAAAATCCAAGGCTATACCACATCCGAGCCGTCTCGACCAACATCTCTGCGCCTTCATTGAGGAGGAATTCTTCATCCCCAGTCGCGTTAATATACTTCCTCAGGGCATAGATGATGTCTGCATTGATGTGATACTGAGCCGTGCCAGCTGCATAGTAAGCAGAAGCTTCTTCTCCATTGATGGTTCTCCAGGGAAATAGTGCTCCGTCTTGGTTAACTTCCCGTGCTCGCTGTCGTGCCTTGTCCAGAATGCTGTAGCGAAATAGCAGTAGGTTCTTAGCAATTCGGGGCGCGGTGTAAATCAAAAACGGCTGGAGATAAATCTCCATGTCCCAGAAGTAATTGCCTTCATAAGCATGACTCGTGAGTCCTTTTGCTGGAACACCCACTCCTTCCGATCGCGCAGATGCTTGAAGAACGTGAATTGACACTCCAACGGTTAAAACACGTTGGATTCTTGGTTCAGCAACTCGCCGTTAGGCAGCAGGATTGCTCCAACTGCCCAAGAGGGCAAATCTCCCCAAGCGTAGGTTCCCGTGTGCCCCACGGTA
>JBFLZA010000955.1:0-2631 GCA_040756535.1 Cyanobacteriota bacterium | reverse complement strand
AAGGGCAAAATTGACAGTGATTTGCTCCTGCGTTCTATTCGTCATGCCATTGAGCGATCGCAAACACTGAAAAGATTGCGCCAGAGTGAAGAGCAGTTGCAACGGCTCAATGCAGAATTAGAACTCCGTGTTGAAGAGAAAACAGATGAGTTACGGCAAACCAATCAATCGTTACGCAACGAAATAGCTGAACGCCAGCGTTTAGAAGAAGAACTACGCCATGCTTTGGCGACAGAAAAAGAAGTCAGTGACTTGAAATCTCGGATTATTTCTGTTGTTTCCCATGAGTATCGCACTCCTCTAGCAACAATTCTCTCATCAACCGAATTACTCCAACATTACGGTCAAGACTGGGTTGAGGAAAAAAAACAACGGCATTTCCACCGTATTCAAAGTTCGGTTCAGCATCTCACTCGGTTGGTGAGTGATGTACTGCTGTTTAGCAAAGCGGAGGCGGGAAAATTGGAATTCAACCCAATCGTACTCAATTTAATTAAATTTTGCGGCGAATTAGTAGAAGAATTACAACTTACCGCCGGGGGAAAGCACAACATCTGCTTAACCTGCTTTGGTTCTTACCAAGATGCTTATCTAGATGAAAAGATGCTGCGGCAAATTCTGAGTAATTTGCTCTCCAATGCTCTTAAGTATTCTCCTAAGGGAGGTTCAATTCAATTTGACTTAATTTTTGAACAGGATACCGTGACTTTTCGCATCCAAGATGAGGGAATTGGTATCCCTTTAAAAGACCAAGCTCAATTATTTGATGCCTTCTATCGCAGTAGTAACGTTGGCACCATCTCTGGAACAGGACTGGGATTAGCGATTGTTAAACGATGCGTAGATATCCAGAAAGGGGATATTTATGTAGAAAGTGAAGTTGGAGTGGGGACAACATTTAAGATCACTCTGCCTTTGAGAAATGAGACAGTTAAAGAATCTTTTTCTGAACAGATATCAGTTCTCAATAGCCAATAATTTTAATCTCTTGTTGAAGATTTAAAGCTAATTACTGTATTAATCAACTGAAAGTATTTAGGAATAACTTTTATACTCCATCCTGTTCATTGCCCAGATAATGGGGAGCGATAGCAAGCACTGATGCGGTTAGAAGAAGCTAAGTTTTGGGCGAGGAAGTGAGATAGCACCAAGATTGAGTGCGATCGCATTCGCTGACCGAAACTGCGTTTCTTCAGGGGAAAGGGGAAGGAGGGGCCCCCTTTGGGGATAAGGGGGAAAGGGAAAAGGTTTTCTTCGTCCCTTTTACCTTTTACCTCCGAAGGGCTTGACTGAGTTCGTTATCATATGAGTTGGAAATCAGAGGATTTCTTTATTCACTTTAGTTTAGGGTGATAGCGAACTGGAGATGAACCATATCCCAACAATCGAACAACTCAAGGATGCAATCTTATCAGCTCAGACGTTGGGTGAGCTGTATGTCCTGATGGAAGATTACTCCTATGCGGAGTTCATGCACATCTACAATCAGTTGATGCCCAAACAGCAGGCAAGAATTGATGCAATTTGCGATCGCGATAGTCAAATGCAGATGTCGGCTCTAGCCGTGTAAGCGTCTGTAGGGACTCCTCAACTGAATTAGGTAGGCAACAAAAGGCACCAGGCAGGCGAGCATCTAGCAAAATGCGATCGCCTGCCTTTGCTTACTATTTATGGTGGGTATTGCCTACGCTACTAGTTGTATTAAGAGTACTTAGAGAGCAGTTCACGTCCGCGATCGCCCATTTCATGAAGCTTCAGCTCGATTAGCTTCATTGCCATCGGAGACGGGGTGGAGTGCCCATTCTCCCAGCGGTTTACCGTAGGATAGACTACCCCTAATTCGGCAGCAAACTGTTCTTGAGTCAACTCCAGTAACTGCCGGAGTTCACGAATGAGCTTGCCAATCTCTGGTTGCTGGGTTAGCGCAGGTTCTTTTCTTCTCATCCGATCGTTGCTCTTACATTTGATATATCATTCACAACACGGTAGCGTACAAGGGGTCGAACTCGAATTCGTGAAATTACGGAAAATTCTCTGGCTAGCTGAATGCTGACTTCCGAGAAATTACGGTTGTAATTTCATAGCTTTTCCTTTCTACGAAGCATTAGTGTGGAAGCGGATGATGAGAATAATAGCGTTTTTGGTTCGTCCACAGCCCTCTATTCCCCTCTCCATCGGCACTACACGGATAAGGCGGATACCTCACTAGCATTAATGATAGTGTTACATTCGTTCATTTATCTTAAAAATCCCTGTTGTCTCCTCACTCAATAAGGAAAGAATCTTGTTTTGGTATAACGGTCAACTGATGGATGGCAGTACTCTAGAATTAGCCATTGATGACCCTGGCTTACTGTACGGTGCCACAGTCTTTACCACACTGCGAGTTTATCAACAGTCGTTGAATCACCCGCTAACCCATTGGCAGAGGCATTGTTCGCGTTTATTATCCAGTTTGCAAACCTTTGGATGGCAACTGCCTGATTGGCAGCGGTTGCGCGAGGGAGCAGAAGTTTTAAGCACGTCTTATCCTGTTCTCCGCATCACAATTTTTCCGGACGGGCGAGAGTGGATCACCGGACGTTTTCTCCCCCCTGATTTAGGGCAGCGACAACAACAGGGCATTACGGC
>JBFLZA010000954.1:0-2637 GCA_040756535.1 Cyanobacteriota bacterium | reverse complement strand
TTAACTTAATTTTTCTTGAAAATCAACTCTCAGTAGAAGACTGATTGATCTCTAAACTTTCTGCAAGTGCTTTGCGTTCATCTGCCGACAGGAGATGTTCGGCAAGGATGTTTTCTAGCCCCTGACTGTTATCAACTTCATTCTCGACGCAAAAAAGTTTGAATCGCTTGGCTAATTCTTTGGGGACGTGACCTCGTACAACTTGATAATTTGGATCGTCTTTTTTTCCAGGCACGGTAGCAACTTGGCGATTTTGTTCCATTGTCCCACAATGACAAAAATGATAAAAGGTTGCGAATTTGCTAATAAACAAAGTTGCGACTTCGCGCTTTAGCTGCTATCGTAGCATTCATAGGCAGTAAACGCCTATCCCATCCAAAACCTGACTCAACCGGGCAACCCACTCTGCAAGAACTTAGCAATGGGACAACAAGGTATAAGTCATGCGCTGGAAAGGTTCTGTGACTTTCTACAACTGAATCAAGGAATGAATCCAATGCAAAGCACCTCCCAAGCTGTGCCTCTTCCTGCCACGTCTCCCCCAGCTCTACCAACGGGATTTGACGGGGGAAATGGCAGCGTAAAACTAATAGTTGATAACGCTGAAATCCGCATCCCGTCCTACATTGCGTCTTTGCACAATGAAATTTACGACATTCCAGAAAGCAAGGAAGGCAGTTTAGTTGAATATCTTGCAGGCGATCGCTCTGACCTCGTTGGACAGCGTTGGCTTGCTGGACATCCCGCCTATCAAATCAACCCATTGGGATACTCGCGGGTTGTGGATGATAGGGCAGGAAAAATTAAATACGGCTTGCATCTGCTTCTCGGTGGATTAGCAACGATATCTCACCGAGCGCGATGGAATCTTTCAGTGGTTGCAAGCATTCAGGATGCTCAAGCTTTTGGAACTGAATTAGCTCAATCTTTCAAAGGTCAGCACAGTATCCGAATCAATGGTAAAGGTGTGAGCTGGATTGACATTTCGGTTAGTGGAGTGGTTGAGGAAGGGTCTGGTGCTGTTGTTTCTAGTTTGTTATCTAACTTGATTCAGCCCAAAACCCAGAACATTTTCATTGACCTCGGCAACGGCACGACCATTGCTTCTGTTTTTGGTCAATCTGGAAAGCTCATCGCTCGGAAAGTTACACCTGGTGGCGTTGATTCCTTGATTGAATCAATTTCTAAAAATATCAACACGCGCCGTCAACTGATGAAGGAAGCTGACAGACATTTAATCCGAGCTGGCATTGAAATTGGAAGTTTCGAGTATGGGACAACAGGCTGGAATTTCCGCGATATTTACAACACTGAGTTGAAGCCCTGGGTATCCCAAAGCTTAGTCACAGCTTTCAAATCGGTTGACCCTTGGCGTGAACAATCCGACTCGATCGTTGCTATTGGTGGAGGCTCACAATTACCAGCAATTGCTCAGTTGTTGGCTTCTCAAAAAATTGTTGTTGCTACCGATGGTGTTTGGATGAATGCTCGTGGTTTATTTCGACTCGCTCAAATAAAAGGAAGGACAGTTTAATGGGTTCTACTTCTTCAAAAAGAGTTTCGGTCAAGGCTTATTTGTTGCCTTATTTGGATGAAATTGGTGCAGAAATGGGCACTTCTGATTACTCAGAAATTGTGCATCAGTTGCTCTTAGAACACAAGCGATTCATCAGAAAAGGCTTGTCTGGTTTCTGCAATGACGGATTGATTCAAATGCCTACTCCAGCGCAAGTAAAGGCGTTAGAGAAACCCAAAAGTAATATCAGTGATGAAGATTTAAGTGCTGCTCTCGGTGATTTATTTGCTGCCTAGAAGTAGACAGCGGCAGGTTTTCCAGGCTCAGCCGCTACTACTCATCCCCCAACCAAAAGCAAGGAGACATTCCAATCATGTCAGATTATGAAGTCGGATTTCCAGACGGTCAGTTTGCCGCCTTCGGCATCGACCTCCAAACAGCACACAAACTAGGTGAAGCCTTCCACAAGGGCACCGACCCGCAGCCAATTATTAATCAGATTCCAGACCCCCAAAAGCGTGCCATTGCACAACGAATCACCAATAACCTTGCAAATCATTCAGCGCGAGGGAAGCAGAAATGAATCCCATCTACATCGCAGACCATATTCGACGAATCGAAACCGAACACCAGGCTCATCCTTCTCGAATCTCAGACAGCCTGCGACGGATTGCCGATCATGTCAACTTGTTTGAGCCAATGCCGGACAACCTGACACCCGAACAAGAACAGCAGGTGTGGAAATTCATTAACAAGTTCCGAGCCACTTCTAAGGGGCAAGCAGCACTCACCCAAGTTAACCAAGCGATCGCTGGAGGATATCGACGATGAGCTGGATTACCTACAAAATCACCTCAGAAACGCACGTTGAATTCACGCACTTCAGCAAGCTCAATAACCTCGGTGACGCGCAGGCTGAATGGGAAATGAAATTCAGACAGAAAGCTATCAGTGTCGTGCTTGATAGTGACAACAACGAAATTGATTTATCTGATTTGTTTGAGGAGGAATAACACATGAAAGAAGCAACTTGTTTGGGTTTAGTTATCGGCGGAATTGGACTCTATTTCATGATGAAGCCATCCCAACCAGACAACAGAGACCTAATTATTCAGCAACAA
>JBFLZA010000953.1:0-2640 GCA_040756535.1 Cyanobacteriota bacterium | reverse complement strand
TTTCCCCGTTTATCCCTGTTGTAGTTAGTCTGTCCCGAAAAGATGTGGAAGTCTGTGCCGCACAGTCCTACTGCCGACACGCGCACCAAGACATCGTGCTGCCTGGGTTCCGGGCGTGGCACCTCACGCAATTCCAGCTTCCCAATGTCGCACAATACGAGCGCTCGCATCGTTGAGGTTTTGTTTTTCGTCTTGTTCATTTTTCAGTTGTCAGGGGTTGATGTATCGAGCCGATAAAAGCGTAAAGCATTTTCAAAGGAACAGCTTGCGCCTTTGCGACTCGGTACATCCCTGTACCGTCCACTCCAAAGCTTCAACCCAGTCAGGATACTCTGTGGCGAGTTTGGACACAGGCCAATCGCTCCCTGCTTACGACTCGCTCCCAACCGAAACACTCGATTACATGAGCAATGTAAGGCTGTAGATCCTCCTTAGTCCAATTTTGATGATCTGCCTCCGTCACTAATCCTGATACCTTGCAATAAACATTAGGGAATGCCGCTAGTTGTGTGATCTCACTTTTCCAGGGTTCTAACAACTGGTTTTTGATATCTGGTTTACCAAAATGATCCAGCATAAAGCGCACTTGAGGACATTTGTGCACCATCTTGATAATGTTAGCCATCTGGAGATGGTAAATGCATATATTAAAGCTCAAGTCAAATTCCGGCAACAGTTGTAGTCCCTGGAGAAAATCGGGACAAAGACAGAATTCAAGATCTTCCGATTGAATCAGACGCCGCACTCCCTTTACTAAAGGAATGCGACACAACTGTTCCAAATAAGATCGAACCTCATGACCCTGTTCCAAGGGAGCGAAGGCAACAATGCCTTGGATACGCTTATCTTCCGACGCTAAGGAAGCCACCCAGCGCGTCTCATCCATACCCTGAGAAAAATGCGTGTCACACTGAACAAACACCATCGCATCCACGGCAACGGTAGCACAGGCGGCGTTAAAATCAGGCAATAGAAAGGGACGGTTGATGGCTGGAAAATTCAGCAACCACGCATACTGGAATCGCTCAGTATCCCAAAGATGCAGGTGGGTATCTACTATCGGAAAATTTGGCATTGCGGTTTGAGACCTAACAGCTAAGTATAGTCACACAGCCCTTGTTTCCTCTCCTCTGATTGAGAATCATACTAGACCAGCTCGGCAGAAATAATCCATCAATTAGGAATGGGTAATTAAGCAGGATTATGAACGGAGCAATCATTCGATTGCTCCATGATGACAAGCGAACAGCCAAACATTAGGCACAATAGAGCTATCGGAAGGCTGTGACAGGTAATGAAAGAACGAAAGCCGTCTGTCAAACTACTGGATTATTGCCAGGAGAAGGCATCGGATCAGATTGTTCCCCAACCTGCTGTTTTAAGGAGTTTGGGCTGGAATGGCTTGCATCTAGAACTGCATCAACAACCCACCTTCGCAACTGATGAACATTACCACACGATGCACGTACTAGCTTGTGGGCTGGTTAGCTCATCTAACCGGAATGCATCCGGTACCGGTATGCGATCGCTCGATGGCAAGCGATTGCGAGAAAGACGAGGTGCTGGAGACATTGCCATTATTCCAGCAGGAATTACTCATTCCTGTAGTTGGGATGCTCCAACTCAATTTATGGTTCTGGCAATTGAGCCAACCCTCCTGCAACAAGTTGGTCGGGACTGGGTTAATCCTGACCAGATTGAACTGCTACCCCGGTTTATGAGCGAGTCAGATCCATTCGTGCACAGTATCCTTTCAACGCTGAAAGGAGAAGCTGAGATCGGAGGGATGGGTAGTCATTTACTAGTAGATAGCCTCAAAACAGCATTAGCCGTTCATTTACTACGAAACTATTGTGCTACTCGGCCCAAACTCTCCAGTTGTCCAGATGGTTTATCTCAAGTCTCGTTAACTCTGGTGAAAGAGTATATCAACAACCATCTCCATCAAGATTTGAAATTGCATGAGATCGCGGCGATTGCTCAACTCAGTCCTTATCACTTCTTACGACTGTTCAAGCAAAGCATGGGAGTAACGCCTCACCAATACATTTTGCAGTGTCGGATTGAGAAAGCTAAATTTCTACTACAACAGAGTCAACTCAGCATTACAGAGATTGCCAATCAAGTCGGATTTTGCGATCAAAGTCATCTCACGCGCTGTTTCAAGCAGAGTTTAGGTGTAACTCCGAAACAATTCCAGCAAACCTAATCGCAAGAATGTCCCAAAATCCCGCAATTTTTTTCTAGCATCCTCAACAACAGGCTTTCTAAGCTGTTGTCAGATTCTATTTAAGAACAGAGTGTTCGTATGTCTCGACTGGATGGAAAAGTTGCTCTGATTACAGGCGGTACCAGTGGAATTGGGTTGGCAACGGCTCAACTGTTTGTGCAAGAAGGAGCCAAGGTGGCAATCACCGGTCAGAATCAAGAGCGGCTGGAGCAAGCTTCTAAAACTCTTGGTGCAGAGGTTTTAGCAATTCGGGCAGAAGCGAGATCGGGCACTGATTTAGACAGGGCATTTACTCAAATCAAACAACGATGGGACAAGCTCGACATTTTATTCCTCAACGCCGGGATTGCTAAATTCAGTCCATTACTCGATGTGGATGAGGCCTTTATCAACGAAACGATGGATATTAA
>JBFLZA010000952.1:0-2641 GCA_040756535.1 Cyanobacteriota bacterium | reverse complement strand
AGGTAATCCTGCTTTCAGGACTTTTTGAGCTAGTTTTACAGCAGCACGAGTAGCGCCGATACCAATGTCGCCCCTCATGGGGCGACCATCGGTCTGCCAAACTAGGGGACAAGGTAGGGGCATAATCAGGTCGTGGAGTGCCCACAAGTAATCGATCAGACTCTCATCATCTGGGCAGCTAATTGCTACGAGCTTGAGTTGATTTGCCCACGGTGCTATTGCTTTCCAGAGGCGTTGAAAATCAGCAAAGTGTCCAACTTTGGTATGAATTTCCAAAGCATCAACACCAGATGGGAGAATAAGTTCTGCGATCGCCTCTGGAGCAGATACATAGGAGCGAGTATAAATCAGTTGACTGGGGCAAATCGGCAAACAACGACCACAGCCATAGCAACGCTGGTCGATTACTCCAGAGAAACCCTCAACCGACTTTGGCTTTTGACTGTTGGCATTTGCATGAATTTCCCCAACAGGAGTCAGAGCGCTAACAGTTGGGACTTGAGGATGGGAAAGGGTATAAATTTCCTCAGTTTCCTGACTGTGCTGCTCTTTGCCTTCTCTATTATCACGACTCGATTGGAAAACGATCGCTTGTGCTGGGCAAATTTTTTCGCAAGGACGAGGACACTCTGCTGGACACAATTCCGGGTCAAACTCGGCTTTGCGAAAATGGGGGTCTTCCCCATCATTTAAACTCACCATCAGCCAAGGTCGGTCACTGAATCCAAACCCTCGCGCTTGGGCTTCCTCACCGAGTTGATCGGCAGCTTGTAAGGCGTCTAAAGCTGCGGCAATCACCGCCGGATCAGCCGCCACATCAATACAATCGGCACCGGCGAGGGTGTAAGCCAAGGTGAGGTTTCTAACAGCAGGGAGGTGCTGAAAGCTCGCTCCGCAGATGAGCTTAAACCAGTGGCCCTCCCTTAAGGAACGTAAGGGATAGTAGAGATCAGTCACCCCTATATGCTAAATCTTTAGGGAAAAAATGGGGAGATGAAATTTCCGACCGAGAGTGAGGAGGATGGCTAAAGGTGGGAGTGGTGATTGGGGTTGCAGATGCCGTGCGATCGCTACTTTTTTAGCTCATGGGGCAGATGTGGGGAAGCCCACCTCAGTTTAGCCCCAAATCTAGCGTTCACTCGTTGCTAAACACCTAAAAAAAACAGCGAGGATACCGCTCCCCGCCCCTAGTAAATTTTTATCAAAGACAAACGAGATAGCCGCAATGTTTCAGCAGTTCCTAATCATTGATGGCGTTAACCATCACTTCCGATAAGCTCATATCTGCCATGTCATCCATCGTAATCGTGTCACAGATATCGAACTGCGCTCCGACGCCTTGTAACTGATCGTCTAATGCTTTGAGAAACTGAGTAGCGGTTGCATCGTTACCCACTTGAATCATCGAAATAGCTAGTTCTTCATCCCGCTCCATTTGGCGCGATGCCTCAACAATAGCTACCATCACAGCTTTGCGGTCATCTGGCTCCCCATCGGTTACGACTAAAATCGTTTCTCCACCTGGCTTAGTTTGTCCAGCCGCTTTGCGCTGAAAGTATCTATCAGTCGCATCCTTCAGTACAGCTGCGAGGTTTGTGGTACCAGCCGGATCATTTTCTTGAAAAATTTGTGCCACCTTACTAGAGGTGACATTGTCATAGCGTTTGAAGCGACTGGAAAACAGATAGACCGTAATTCCATCGGGGTCAAACTGCTCGCATTTTCTCGCTAAGGCTAAAGTTGATTCCTGTGCGGCTTCCCAACGACTTCTTCCACCCACTTGATCTGGGGTGGACATACTGCCGCTTTTGTCAATGATTAATGTATAGTCACGGTCTTGCATAGTCAAAACCTCCCTTAAAAACAACTAAACGCGCTTAGGCCTTCTGTGCACAGCTTAATTTCAGTTGTGCTGGAAAGGGTACAACGCGTTCACCACTGATACGGTCTAAAAAAATTACGCTAACTTAATACGAATGGCACTGACATGTATAGTCTTGAAATAAATTTCTCCCCTCAAAGCTATGTCAAGCTAAAGCTTACTACATAAACCTTTCAACCCGTTTCAACAGGTTTTAGCTTTTAGCCCGTTCGCGTTCGCGGAGCGTTCTCGTTCGGCGTAGCCGTTGCCGCAGCGTCGAGCAGCGTTCCCGTTCGCCGTAGGCGTTCCCGAAGGGTAGGGTACTTTAGTTCAGGGCTTAAGTCAGTGACATTCAACTTAATACCATCGTCAGATTGTCGTTGATCTAATCGTTGATGGCGTTCAACAAGACTTCAGCTAAAGACATATTCTCCATATCATCTAGGGTAATTGTGTCCACAATATCAAACTGGGCCCCGGCACCTTGGAGTTCATCATCTAATGCCTTGAGAAATCGAGTAGCTGTTGCATCGCTGCCGACTTGAATGAGTGAAATGGCTAGTTCCTCATCCCGCTCCATGTGCCGCGATGCCTCAATAATGGCTCGCATCACGGCTTTGCGATCGTCAGGCTCCCCATCTGTAATCACCAAAATTGTTTCTCCATTAGGCTTTGTCTGCCCCGCTCCCTTGCGTTGAAAATAATGAGCGGTGGCATCTTGGAGAACACCGGCAAGGTTCGTAGTACCCATCGGATCGTTTTCCATGAAAATTTGGGCGA
>JBFLZA010000951.1:0-2642 GCA_040756535.1 Cyanobacteriota bacterium | reverse complement strand
ATTGGGGTGGGTAATCAGGATGTCGGAGATTTGCGCGATCGCTCTTGCCACTGGCAGCGCATCCCCCGCATAACCGCCAATTGATGCCCCCACCCCAGTCGGGACAATCAATACAACCGTGTATTGACGCTGATTCATTTTAAATTCGTCTAACGAGTAAACTCGCCTTGAGCAAACAAAGCCTGTCTAAGCAGGGTTTGCAGCATTGACATCAGATTCCACTGTGACAATTGCTTCAACGTGGGCTTTTTGTTTCTCAATATCTACACTGGTGACAGCCCAGCGTAGAGGTTCACCTCGTTTTTGCAACTCGGACTCAATTGCCTGATTTAGTTGCACAGGCGATTCTTGTAGATCAATTTCAGCCGTAATAAAGTGTGTTGTCATCTTAATCCCTTCTAAAAACTTTATCTTGTGGTGTGAAATAACCCCTTTTTAAGGGGGGCAGGGTGGTTTCATTTATTAAAAGAAAATTCAGTAACGTTGATTTTGGTTGGCGGTAGGGGCTTATTGATTGCCATGCCCCTACAAAATGTCGCAATTTTCGATATTTTCTAAGGGTTGTATGAACCACCCTGCTTAAAGAGGGCGCTGGGGGTAATGCCCGCCCCTATTGCCCAATGGGTGGGCATTAGCCGCCCTACTTCTGAAACTGCCCAAATTGCAGTTCATAAAGCTCGTCTTCTTTCTCAGTTTCAATCTTCAGATTTGAGCGCGGATAAGCGATACACAGCAACGCATAACCCTGTGCCTGAAGTTCTGGACTAACGCCCATGCCATCAGTCTGATCCACCTTTCCTTCTACGATTTTAGCTGCACAGGTAGTGCAAACTCCCGCATTGCAGGAACTCGGCAAGTCTATCCCAGCTGCATAGGCAGCTTGGAGGATAATTTTATCCTCTGGCACTTCTATAGTGTGGCTGGTGCCTTGGTGTTGAATTTCGACGGTGTAAGTTTTAGACATCGTACAAGTCTTAAGCTTGAGACTCCGACTTCTTAATTATCCAGATTTTATATTCTATAAGTTAATCATCCCAGTTGCTGTGAAAAACAGGACAGAGGAAAATTTATTGCTTTTGATGCCTACGAGACGCTGGCAGAAGCTTATGTAGCACTCATTCAGCCAAGTAGCGATCGCACACATTGAATTTTGGATTGTGCTTGACAATTGGCGCTTAATGCGAATCTAGGAATTCCACGGCTGTTGAAGATGCGATCGCACCCTGACGCTAACTGATGCGCGGCTCGAAAACTACTGGTACTGAATTACCTGCTCAATAAACTTCTGCCAATTATCATTAGGAATCCAAATCTGGTGCAAGTCTCTCTTCGCATCTTCGTCACTCATGCCTTCATGAATCAGGCGATAAAGATACATAAAGGCTGATACTCTCATGTTGGCAGCACAATGGACAAAAATATTTTTATCGGCATTGGCTTCCATAACACTGAAAAAACGCCTGACATCATCAAGGGTGGGATTTTCC
The DNA here is from genome assembly GCA_040756535.1 of Cyanobacteriota bacterium. Taxonomy (GTDB): domain Bacteria; phylum Cyanobacteriota; class Cyanobacteriia; order Cyanobacteriales; family Coleofasciculaceae; genus JBFLZA01. The sequence continues at coordinate 1,155 of JBFLZA010000951.1, read as the reverse complement.
CAAACTACAGGAATATGTACATACTCCATACCCTGAGTTTCAACTACTTCTTTCTCATCAGGCAAGGCATTTAATGATTCTGGTAATGCTAGATTGACAACCACTTGATATCCTGACTCGCTGATAGCTGAAAACTGCTCTTTTGTTGGTTGTCCCCCAGTAGCAATGGAGTCGGATAGTTTCAGAAAGTTGTATATGTCTTCCATTGTGTCACCCACAAGATTGATTGGAAGGGCGTTATTTATATATAGTTTCAGAAAATTGTAGATATTTTGAATTATTTTACCTACCATATTCTCTTCTACTCATATAGCAGTTTGTGCCGGAGTAGTCTCGCCTGCGACAGTCTCTCCGGCTGCTGTTCGCACCGCAACGCTTATGCGAGCGAGTCTCTTTGGGAGCATCCTGTATTTGCAAATCGCCCACAGGCTCGAAGCCAGGGGCTAAACAAACAAAGCCTGCCGACCCAGTCCCAATTGAGTCCGCGCAGGCGGACTTGGTTTGTATAGCCGCGATTTGCAATCGCCAGGTATTTTTGCTTTTACGTATAGCGCCCCGGCACCATCGACAATTTCTAGAATAACCCTTTGTCGCCCAAATAATAAAACCGCAGCTTCACGAAGCTGCGGTTTTAGAAATATGCAAGCCGTTGTCTTCCTAATAAGAGTAGAAAGTACAAGCTCCCACAATAACTGTGAAGACAACAGCTTTTAAAATGTTATTGAAAAGTCGTCCTACTTCCGGGCTATCTCCTAGCACTGCATCATCCTGACCTGCGGTAAAAAACAGCGACCAAGCTTGATTAGCGGTGATAGGTGCAAAGTTGTTGAAATCAGCATTAAAAACAGTCGGCGCAGACACGGAGCGGACATCTAAATTAAAGTCAGTCTTCATAACAAATCTCCTTGGTTTCTTATACTTTTACGTTTTATTAGTAGCTGACACCCAATGCAGTCAGAACCAGCAGGGTGACAAACAAAATCGCGATCGCGCCTTGAAAAGCATAGCGACGCTGCTGCTCTGGGGAGGGGGATTCGGCAACGTACACCGCAGGCTCAGCTGCATAGTTGTTGAGGATGCCTCTTTCGTCGGTGGTGTATCTCATGGTTGTTTGTCCTGGTTGGTTGTATTTATCTGTAAATCTTGAAATCTCGA
>JBFLZA010000950.1:0-2646 GCA_040756535.1 Cyanobacteriota bacterium | reverse complement strand
GAGTACTGGCTTCAGTTCCCTTCTGCCCCAATAGAGCTACATATTCCGTCTGAAGGAGACGGCATAGATTGATTCTCACTTGCAGACGGTCAATCACAGTTGTGCTTTCTTTCCTCTACTTCTCGACTAGGGAACACCAACTCAGTTGGTAAAAAAGCATTTTGCTTTTGCTACAAGCCACTCCATTCCTTTCTTATGTGTAGCTTTCTCGCAGAGGCTTGCTAACCCCACCTTGTTCTAACGCAGATTCAAGCAGCCAATCAGCCTCGCGAGCTTGAATCGCATGGCACAAGTAACCAGGTAAAACCCGATATTCCCCTGCATTGAACTCTTCCAGAACTCCAAATCTAACCAAAAATTCTAAGATTTTGTCCAGTCTACTGGCTGTGAGTGAAGCACCTTGTTTACTCAGTTCTTTGATAATGTCCCGTTTCTTAACTTCTTCAAGAATAGTTGTAAGCAGCAGGACAGCCATACAATCCCACTCTTGAGCATACTTGTAGTGTTCAAACACTACGCTTAAATATTCAGGAGATTGCTCTATCTTCTCGATTTCAGCATCCTCAATATGGGACGTATTAACCTGACGGAGTCCGCGCAGGAGGCGGATACAAAACTCCTGGAGCAGCACAGCAACCCCAGCTGTTCCTTCATAGATTCGACGTGCCTGGTCATCAGTTATCTCAAACCCTATCAGTTTCATAGGTTGCTGAATCAGTCGCATACTGGCTGTTTCAGTTAGTCCGGTCAATGTGATTTCTTCTGCAAAGTTCCGGAACGGACCACCTTCAACCTCAATGGCTTGACGTAATTTGGCATGGCCTGCCAGGTAAAACTCACACTGGCTATCGCTTTGTAGCGATCGCATCTGTTTTCCAAGCGTAAACTCTGATTGGGTATCTAAACAAATTAGGTCGTCTACTTCATCCAGAAGAAATACAGGACTTTGGTTGTTCTTCCCGTAGGCTCTGAGGGCAGAAGCCCAGGAGGCGGGAGTCATTCCTTCAGGGAAATCTATATCCAGAGGTTCCAGTGTCCTCTCAAAAAAGGATTGGAAACTCTCTATCCCTCCAAGCGTGAGAACGCCAACAACCTGACAATCTCGTTGCTCTAACCTTTTACCAAGCTGATGTAGGAGGGAGGTTTTACCACTGCGATGCGCTCCCACAATAATTCCACCGCGCAGAGTTCCCCCAATTAAACGAGTCAATTCATAGTCGCGACCAAAGAAAAGTTCTTTTGCTGCTCCAGTAATCTGATAGGGAAGTAATCCTGGTAGAGCACAGATATCTATTTGTGTTGTAATAAACCTGCCAAGCCAACCTAATAATTCGTTTTCTGGCGTAGTTGCCATTTCAATTAAAGACTTAGGACGAAACCAGATTGTTGGAGAACCAACCTCTATAGGTGGGCGGCGGATATCTACAAGATCAACAACAATCAGGAATGCAGCATTTTTATCAAATGTAATTTCGGATAAATATTCGTGAATATTATTACTTTCTTCCCTTTCTCTCAAGAAAAGGACGGCTTTTTGAGTCCTAAGCCTTAGCCCAACCAGTGGAAGCAATACTTCCCAAACTGTACCAATCTCAAATTTTGGAGCTTCTATTAAAGTAGGATCGGTAGTACTCATTCGTCGGATCATGTCTCTAGCAAGCTGCCTATAATCCTGGATTGGCCTTCCCTCAATAGCTGAAAGAATTTCCTTGAAATGATTAAAATTTTCGCGGATTTTAACAGTCCAGGGATGCTTTATGCCTAACTTTCGTTCTGCAATCTCTGAAGCTAGACGATAGAGAGGTTCGGCTTCGTCATATCTGCCCTGAGACTCGTAGACCAAAGCCAGATTGTTCAGACTTTGGGCAACATCTATATGCTCCTCACCTAGTATCCGTTTTCTTAGCTCCAAAGCTTGGATATGTAGCGGCTCGGCTTGGTTGTACTTGCCTTGAGATTTGTAGAGAGCAGCTAGATTGTTCAAGCTTTGAGCCACAGCAGGATGCTCCTCACCCAGTAGCCGTTTTGTTAGCTCCAAGGCTTGGATATGTAGCGGTTCGGCTTGGTCGTACTTGCCTTGAGATTCGTAGAGAGCAGCTAGATTGTTCAGACTCTGGGCAATATCAGGATGCTCTTCACCTAGCTGCTGTTTATATAGCCTCAAGGCTTGAAGATAGAGGGATTCAGCTTGGTTGTACTTACCTTGAGACTTGTAGACAAAAGCCAGATTGTTCAGGCTTTGAGCGACAGCAAGATGATCCTCACCTAGTAGTCGTTTTCTTAGCTCCAAGGCTTGAAGATAGACGGCTTCAGCTTGGTTGTACTTACCTTGAGACTGATAGAGAGCAGCTAGATTGTTTAAACTTTGGGTGACATCTATATGCTCCTCACCTAGCTGCTGTTTGTAAAGTGTCAGAGCTTGACGATAGAGGGGTTCGGCTTGGTCGTACCTGTCTTGAGACTCGTAGAGCAAAGCTAGATTGTTTAGGCTTTGAGCGACAGCAGGATGCTCCTCACCCAATAGCCGTTTCCTCAAGGCTAAGGCTTGGATATGTAATAGCTCAGCTTGGTCGTACCTGCCTTGAGACTCGTAGAGATTAGCTAGATTATTCAGACAATCGGCGACATGGGGATGCTCTTCACCCA
>JBFLZA010000949.1:0-2667 GCA_040756535.1 Cyanobacteriota bacterium | reverse complement strand
CCGCCCTGGGTCTGATGGGTGGGGTGTGTGTTGGGATTCCACCCAACACCACACCACTGATGGATAGGGTAGGGTACAAAGCTATGAGCAAAACCCTAAATGTCACCAACGAGAGAGTAGACGACATCCCCCTGCTGTTAGCATTCCTCAAGCAGATGGGAGTTCAATCACTTCTAGATCAGCACTTTCCCACTCACGGTAATTGGCAAGGGTTAAGCCTGGGATGGGTAGCCGTAGTCTGGTTAAGTTACATTCTTTCACAAGCCGACCACCGTCTAAGTCATGTCCAACCTTGGGCAGAAAAACGTTTAGAGACGCTAAGTGGTTGTACAACTGATGCACTCCGAGCCTTAGATTTAACGGATGACCGACTAGAAGCAGTGCTGCGCTACCTGAGTGATGATAAATCATGGTCAGAGTTTGAGAAACAATTAGGCAGCCAGCTGCTACAAGTCTACGATCTCAAGCCACGAACAGCCCGTCTGGATAGCACCAGCGCTAGTACGTACTGTGGAGTAAATCAGGATGGGTTATTTCAGTACGGTCATAGTAAAGACCATCGCCCGGACTTGGCACAAGTCAAGCTGATGTTATCGACGTTAGATCCCTTGGGGATGCCCATTGCCACAGAAGTATTACCAGGGAATAAAGCGGATGACCCTTTGTACATACCAGCCATTGAACGAGTGCGCTCGACATTAAACCATTCTGGCTTACTCTACATCGGGGATTGTAAAATGGCTGCCCTATCTACTCGCGGGGTAGTGGTGGCCAACCAGGATTATTATTTGTGTCCCCTGAGTGGTACTCAACTAGCGGCGGGAGAATTAGAAACTTATCTTAAAAGAGTGTTTTCCGGGCAGCAAGCATTGACCTCAATTGATTATGATTATGCTGATGGCAGCACTAAACAAATTGCCGTTGGTTATGAAACCGCACTTACCCGTAGTACAACAGTCAACGGTCGGGTTGTCAGTTGGACAGAACGGCTGTTACTTGTTCGTTCCTTGGCCGCAGCCGAATCGGGCGAAAAAGCACTGGTGTCGCGATTAGGAAAAGCCCGATCAGCTTTGGCTCAGTTAAATCAGCCCAAACAGGGAAAAAAGCGCCTAACCGATCTCTTTTCGTGGCAAGAAGCAGCATCTGCTATTGTCCAACGCTACCATGTACAAGATATGTTGCAATTAGATTATCAAGTTACTCATACTAAGCGCTTGTTAAGAGGCTATCGCCAGCGACCCCCTCGCATTCTGACTGAATCCAAAATACACTTGCTTGTCACAATAGATGAGCAGGCACTTAACCGACAAATCAGTTTATTAGGGTGGCGAGTTTATGTGACCAATCAACCAACTGAGCAGTTATCCCTGGCTGATGCGGTCATAGCTTACCGACAAGAGTATTTGATGGAAAGAGGATTTGGACGGTTGAAAGGCTTTCCCTTATCTCTAACTCCGATGTATTTACAGCGAGATGATCATGTAACTGGTTTGATGCGCCTGCTCTCAATTGGTCTGCGTGTCTTAACTCTACTGGAATTTTCCGTCCGTCGCAATTTAACTGCACAAAAAGAGAAGTTAGCAGGTTTATATTCAGCTAATCCCAAACGCGCTACCCAAAATCCTACCGCCGAACAACTATTGGCTGCTTTTCGCGAAATTACTTTACTGCTGGTAAGTGTCCCCGATCGGACTTATGTACATCTAACTCCCTTGTCGCCTCTGCAACGAAGGATTTTGTCTCTGCTGTGTTTTCCAGTGGAGATTTACACTCACCTTGCTGCTGATGATGCTGTTCCCTAGCAGGTATAAAGGTTGAGTTTTGATTGATTCAAAATCTAATAGAAAGCTTTTTTGAGCGGGCATTAAGATGGCTTGATGAAATTTTATTTGCGCCTATTTATTTACTGTTGAGAGCAATTTCCTGTCAAGAGTAAGCTGTTTGATTACCGGAGGCAGATAGTTTTTCCTCCAAAGAAAAACTATCTGCCTCCAATAAATGGTTTCTAGAGTCTTATTTCCCTAACTCACTTCCAAATGAGCGAACCGTAAGTCATTTTTTGCAACCTTTGATAGGATAGTTGATTAATCTCAAAGCTAGCACAGCCAAAATTTGTGCTGAGTCAAGCAAACCTGATCGCATAACTCAACTTCCGCTACAGTTAGCGATCGCTCTCTTCTGATTAAATAGAAAACATAGAAAAAGGATAGTAAAAATAAATATACTATCCTTTATTCTTTCAACCAAATAATTTATATTGGTTTGAGATGATTTACGTATACATAAAAAAAGTACCTTATTAATTTATGTACTGCTCATAAATATATGTATAAATGGGTGAGGTAAGGATTCGCATCTTACTAATATAAAAGAATTGCTCCTTTATCTTCTAAAGATCGCAATTATGATCTTTCTCACCTTTTGCTTTCTACTGCCTCTGAGAAATCGTGTTAATAGAAAACAGCTTATAATAACTATTAATAGCTATATTCCTATATGCCATTTCTACATATAGATAGCTAACAGTCTTAACTTATCCATTAACTAAACCCATGATCTAGATGCAAATAATATCATAAGACCTAGTTATTATCAGCTATCGGATTAAAGCATTCACGCGATCTTTGGAATATACCGATGTTGGAGTTTAAGATCCTCCACTGTCTC
>JBFLZA010000948.1:0-2681 GCA_040756535.1 Cyanobacteriota bacterium | reverse complement strand
CCACAGTGGATCTAAAGATAAAGTGTACAGCTTAACAGCGATCGCACTCATAAATCTTCAAGCTCTCAAGACTGTTGAACCTAACTTTCTTTCCTAAGAAAGATTGTCAATATGGATATCAAAAAGTCCCGCATCTGTTGCTCAATCTGTCCCAACTCTCCAGGCAAAACCGAGCGGATGGGACAAGTCCTTCCCATAGCAGTTCTCGGCAAGCCTAGAAGACATTAATGGCACACAAGCCTGACGCCCTGCAAACAACGTGTATTCCACTCAAGTGAAAACAGCTATATACATGGGGAAACTGGGCAAGCTTCAATGTAGTATTATATAATACAATAACCTCATGCACCCCAACCCAGATTCTCTAGTAAGACGCCAAAATTCCCGTTCTCCTTCTAGGGTTGACCGATTTGGATAGGGCAGCGATCGCGAGTTGATATGAACAATTCTCGTTTGGTTAAAATCAGCAAATATCTCAGCAAGCACCTGCGGCATACACCTGAGCGGATTGGCATCAAACTTGCTCCCGGTGGTTGGGTGGCCGTGGATGAACTTCTCGCAGCCTGTCAAAAGCACTCCTTCCCCATTAACCGTCTACAACTAGATGAAGTCGTGGCCAAAAATGACAAACAACGCTTTTCTTTTGACTCCACACATACCTTAATTCGTGCGAATCAAGGCCATAGTGTAGAGGTCGATTTACATCTAGAACCGACTATTCCTCCCGATGTACTTTATCACGGTACGGGGCACGGTTCTGTTGAAGCGATTCTTCGCGAAGGTTTATGCAAAATGTCACGACACCATGTTCACTTATCCCGTGATATAACAACAGCGAAAAAGGTGGGCACACGGCACGGTCGCCCAGTTGTCTTTCAAATCAATGCCGCCGCGATGCACCAAGAGGGTTATGCCTTCTACTGTTCTGCAAATGGAGTATGGTTAGTCGATCAGGTTCCGCCCCAGTATCTACAACCCCTCTAATTTATTGAGCCAAGGGTGAGAACATCCTAGATCTATGCAAAAAATCAAATCTTGCGGTGTAATTGTGATGCGGGCTCAACCCCAGTTGAGTTTTCTCCTGTTGCAGAAGCCCACTCGCTACGACTTACCAAAAGGTCATGTTGAAATTGGCGAAGATGAATGGGGCTGTGCCCTCCGTGAACTTTTTGAGGAAACAGGAATCGAAGCTAGTCTATTACATTTAGATGAAACCTTTCGCTTCACAACAACCTATCTAAGCAGTTCTCAACGATATGGTGGCGCAACGGTTGAGAAGACAGTCGTCATTTTTCTCGGTTGGCTGAAGCAAGATGTAAAGGTAAAACTCAGCGAACATGATAGTTATACTTGGGTAGTGTGGAACCCACCTCATACTATTCAGAAAAAAACAATCGATCCGCTACTCGAATACCTAGAGCAATATCTTCAAAAAAAAGAATTGGGAATTTAGAATCCGAAAATTGAAACATTTTTCTTTTTAGCCTTTTAAAGGCTTGAAATTTAACTAAAGCATTAAAAAACTGAAATTATGAATTCAGGATACTTTGGCAACGAATACAATCCTGCCCATAACAATATGCAAGGTCGAGGGCTCCTAGAGGCAGGTTGGCGGCCCTTATCCCGACAATTTGATTGGGACTTTTTCTGCCATCTTGTATCCAATGATTCTTGGGAACTTGCTCAAAAAACTCTAGATGTTGCTAGTGATATTGCTGATGCACTGGGTCGTAACCAGTTTACATGGTGGGCAAATATTTTAAATGTATTCTCTGAGAATATGCGATATGAGCTGGATGAATTTTGGAATTACATTACTCCAGCACCTCCATTCCCCGATCAGCGTTATGGTGAAATTTTGGGTGTTGATACACCGGTTACGCAACTCGTCAGCCGCGATAGTATTCCTATTGATTATGTTCTCAATCGATTACAGGAAATTACTATTTTCAAAGTTTTAGACTTGCTGGGTAACCCTGAACTTATTACTCAGTACTTTATGGAGCGGTATTTTTATTTTCCTGCCAACCGCTTTGTGAATTGGGAACGTCTGGAAATTCTAGGCACAGTTTTTGCCTATTGGTCACAGCATCAAGTTTGGCTACAAATCGACAATCTTAGTAAAGGGCGGCGACGTTACACGTTAATTGCCAAGGATATAACCCCCCTAATTAATAAAGCGACTTACAACTTAGCTGTGATGCTCAGTGGCTATCAAAGTCGTGTTGGACAAATTCATAGTCAATTTCCGATTCGATCATTTCCAGCTGATATTCAAAGCTTTACTGATACAGTTCAGCAGGTCGTTCTCGATCAAAACCAATTGGCTGTTCTTGTAAACGGAGAACCGGGTACGGGGAAAACGGCTTGGACACAAGCTGTAGCTAAAGAAATTTTGATGCCTCTAGGGTTTGTTATTTTTATCCTAGACCATGATGCCGTTGAAAACTTTGTTCCGCCTAATTATTTAGAGCGGATTTGCCTCATTATTAACGAGGCGGATAATTTGGCACAAAATCGAGCTACTGCGGCGGCTCAATCTACTAACAAAACAGAGCATATTCTCAGTTTGCTTGATGGAACATTGTACCAAAGTATTATTGACGAGTCGGGAATTCAGAGCCAGCAAAAACTGGTTGTTTTGATGACTTGCAATACGACTGAGCGATTAGATCCAGCGA
>JBFLZA010000947.1:0-2686 GCA_040756535.1 Cyanobacteriota bacterium | reverse complement strand
AAAGGGGGACTTTGATTGAATTCTCCCCCCTTGTTAAGGGGGGCTGGGGGGGATCTGAATCTGATAAGGGAGTCTGAAAAGTTTCGCTAAAATCTTGCTCCCCCTCTCCGACGCGGAGAGGGGGCTGGGGGGTGAGGTTTGCCTTTGCCATCTCCAACAACAATCGCTTCAGCGTCGTCGATTTCCCCGAACCCGGTTTCCCCGACAGCAACACATGATGATGAGTCGCCACATATTTTCGCAACCCCTCTAATACCGGAAATCTCTCAACCTGCTGCCGTTGTTCCTCTCTCTCCCTACTCCCTGTTTCCTCCCGCACCACCGTTTGCGCTTCCAACACCAAATGAATCGCATCCGTCGCTGTGTACCGAGATAATGTCTCCTGGTAACGAGGGCTATTACAAACAAACGTTAAATAGGAAGAAAAATCGACATCAACCATCGATCGCCAAATTTACCAGCCCATGATTTATGTTACTCCACGCTTTCTTAGAAATCCGGACTGCAAGACTTTCCCACAGACGAATATTGCTGTATTCCATCCGATTGAAAACTACTCTATTGCATAACCTCTCCCCCCACGAGAGATATAGATATGCAGAGTCTTCCACTGTAAAGGATGCGGCTAAAGTGATGAAAGAGAGTGTTGGTTCACTGAAGGCATATTTCATTGTTGTTTCTTTGTTGAGTGGGTTGGGAAACTATAGTCTGCTCACTCAATGGCAAGGGAACACAATCAATCTGATTTCTGGATTGCTTGGGATGACGTTTGCGATCGCATACTTTTACATGGGAGTTTCACTGCGAAAGCTCCTGATCCATTGCCCTCAAGTCATTACCACAGTGATATCCATCAGCATGGCTTTCATCGTTATCACCTTTTTGCTAGCCCTGCCCTATAGTTTGCAGATCACTCAGGTTATACGCTCAGCGATCGGGCTTTTGATAACTTGGTATCTTCTGATAAATGTTTCCCGTTTATCGGCAGAAGAGAGGAGCAGGAGAGGCAACAATGTATAAATCTTTTTCTTGGAAAGAAATTCGCATAAAACTGGTTTAAACGGACAACATAAGCATTAGTTAATTCATCTTTCTTGGATGATTAAACTAGGGATATTTAGGGTAACCTAGAGAGTTTTAACCCAGATGGTAGCTCTTTTTAATACGGGGAAAGACATCAGAAAATACATTCTCGAGGCAGCAACTCAGCCTGAAAATATCCTGGTAACGGCTAATGGGAAACACTACCTCAACTACCGTAATTTAAATATTAAAGTTGGAGTAGTTTGCTATGTCTTAACTCCAGATCGGATATTAATTTGGCAGCGCTCGCCCACAGTATTACTCAGTTTTTGGAAGGTTTAGAAAGGGTATCTGTTATTCACCGCCATTTGTTTCCTTCTCATTGACTAGCTACAAAACTCAATCGACCCGATTAGAGCAATATTTCCTCATGCTAGAACAAGAACAGGTATTGCGCGATCGCTATCGTATCCAACGCCAGTTGGGACACAATGCTGGACGGCGTACCCTACTCGCTCAAGATTTACATACCCAAGAACTCATTGTCCTCAAAATTCTCAGTTTTAACAATGACTTCCGTTGGGAGGATTTGAAACTGTTTGAACGAGAAGCCGAAACGCTCAAATCTCTGTCGCATCCAGCAATTCCTCACTATCTCGATTCCTTTGAATTGGACATACCCGATTGTCGGGGATTTGTACTGGTGCAATCTTACATTGATGCAATATCGTTACAGGAATGGATTAAACGAGGACGGACATTTAGTGAGGATGAAGTCAAAGACATCGCTAAAGCGCTACTGAATGTGTTGAGTTACTTGCACGATCGCAACCCTCCTGTGATTCATCGCGATATCAAACCCAGCAATATTTTACTAAAAGGCGATCGCTGGGCCCATCAAGTGGGAGACTTATACTTAGTTGATTTTGGTTCGGTGCAAACAGCTGTCCGAGAAACGGGTACGATGACGATTGTTGGCACGTATGGCTATATGCCACCCGAACAATTTAGCGGACGTGCCTTCCCAGCTTCTGATTTGTATAGTTTGGGTGCAACGTTAATCTACTTGGTAACGGGAACACATCCTGCTGATTTACTGCAAGAAGATTTGCTGCTTCAGTTTGAATCTGCGACGCATCTGACTCCCAGCTTTATGCAATGGCTAGAGCAAATGACGCATCCCAACCGCAAGCAGCGATTGAGTTCAGCTAAAGTTGCCCTCCAAGGATTAGCACAGCCTGTTTTTCAACCCCAAATTCTTCACTCGCAGACTCCAGCAACTCCTATCATTCTGCACAAACCTTATAACAGCAAAATTTCTCTTCGCAAGGACATAGCTAGTCTAGAGATTCACCTACCTCCAGAGGGTTCTGTTAAAGCATTTGGAGCTAATGGTTGTTCATTTGTCTTTTCCAGCATAGTTACTATCATGTCGCTAAGCTGGTTATTTGTCTCTGGGCCGAGTGGAAACTGGTTTTTCACTTCATTCAGCTTGCTGTTCTTGTGTCTGGGGGTTACCGGAATGTGCCAACCTTTTTTCTCGGCGAATGCACACACCCATATCCAGATCACGCACAAATTCATGAGTGTAACTAAAACAGCATTTGGCATCCGGCTACCCGTTTTTCATGTCACTCGTAAAAGCATTTACAAATTGACTTAC
>JBFLZA010000946.1:0-2686 GCA_040756535.1 Cyanobacteriota bacterium | reverse complement strand
GGTTTGTGCAATGCCTAAATCTTGGTGTAAGTTTTCTTGGAGGATGAGTTGAGTAATGCGATCGCAAATTACAGGTAACCTTGTCGGGTCTAAACTCTGCGCCTCATAATATTCATCAATCAATCCTTCCAACTGTTGCAAGGGGCCATAAAGTTCAGCACGAGTCATCGGCGGTGTCAAGTGGTCAATAATCACTGCTTGGGAACGGCGCTTCGCTTGAGAACCCTCACCAGGGTCATTGACAATAAACGGATAGAAATGAGGCATTGCACCAAATGCCACCTCTGGATAACACTTGCCTGAGAGTGCCACACTCTTACCAGGCAACCACTCTAAATTTCCGTGCTTACCCACATGCACAACTGCCTGTGCCCCAAAATGCTGTCGTAGCCAGTAATAAAATCCCAAATAAGCATGAGTCGGCTCTAAATCCGGAGCATGATAGTTCACACTAGGGTCAATATCATACCCTCGCGACGGCTGAATCCCCACAAATACATTACCGAGTTGAATTCCTGCAATAGGAAGAGTGGGGGATGGGGTGAAATGCCTCTCCTGTGCCTCTGGGTTATTTTTACCAATGTCATTCGTTACACCAACCAACCCCCATCGTTCAGTAATACCTTTTTGAACTTCCAATGGCAGCGTTTCAAAATACTCTCGATACTCCTCCCAAGACAACTGCTGCCGTACCAAGCGCCAATCTTGCCCTTCTGGATCATTGGTTACCCCAGTAGTCAAGCGTTGAATCAGTTCATCTCCCGTTTCCGGAATATCTTCTACCCCATACCCTGCTTGCTGCAGCGCTTTGAGAACTTCCACACAACTAGCAGGGGTATCTAGTCCCACCCCATTAGCGAGGCGTCCGTCGCGGTTCGGGTAGTTCGCCAAAATCAAAGCAATTTGTCGTTGAGCAGGTGGAGTTTGACGGAGTTTTACCCAATGATGCGCTAAATTAGCAACAAACTCGATGCGATCGCGCACTGCTTCATAGACGACCACATCCGTTTCTAGCCGTGAATTCCACTTTTGTACCGACTTAAACGAAACAGCACGACTGATAATTCGCCCATCCACTTCTGGTAGCGCCACATTCATTGCTGTATCACGGGGAGTCAGTCCTTGAAACTGAGACTCCCACTGTTCCACTGTGCCGCCACTCAAAATCACTTGTAACACTGGCACATCTAAACGCTGCCACAACTCTAGCTGAGGTGTTTCTGTATCTAATTTGGCTAATGAGAAACTCGTTGTATTCAGCAACATCCCAATACCCGACCCGTCTTTAGGCTGAAAATACGCCAGCAATTCAGCTTGCACATCGGGGTCACGCAGCGAAGAAACAAACACAGGTACAGGTTCTAACTGCCGCTCTGCTAGAGCTTGGCACAAAGCATCTATGGGTGCTGTATTCCCTGATAGATAATGAGCACGGTAGAACAGAATGCCAACTTGAGAGTTGAGGGTTGCAGGTTCCAGGTTGCAGGTTATAGTTTGTAGCTTTTTTTCCCCAATGGGATTGGGCCCTGTTGCGCTAACGCCTTTCAACCCCGATTGCCAGCAATAAATCCCAACACGAGGCACACTTTGGGGTGGGGGCGGATTGTAATTTTGCCCCAAACCTATATCAGCGATAAATTTGAGGGCGTTTGCAAAATTTTCAACGCCACCTTCTGTGAGATAGCACCACAGCTGATTTACTACGCCCAGCGTTACTGTAGAATGACTGATTAAATCGGGATCAGGTCGGTCATCTCCAGGCAATACCACTAAGGCAGCGCCTGTTTGTTGCACCGTTGCTTGTACCACCTCTAATCCATAAGACCAGTAGGCACGTCCGCCCAAGAGCCGTACAATAATTATTTGAGCCGAAGATAAGACAGTTTCTGCGTAGGTATCAATCGTTAGTTGCTGCTGCAACTGTAATAGATTGACTACCCGTAGGGCTGGAAAACCACTGGGTAATTGAGAAGTTGCTGCTGCCAGAGTCTGAATATCTGTATCTGCTGCCGTGAGAAAAATGATAGGTGCTGATGATTGTTCAATAACAATGACGCCTTCTGCTTGAGGGTTCCACCCTCCCGGAGTGGCGGCGATACGATGCATGGTTTTATCCTCTAGCTTATCCAACGGCAACTAAAACATTGTGACCTCTTTTCTAGTCTGCGGGTAGATTTGAAACATGGAATTTGAACACTATAGGACGACTGGATTGGCAAGTCTTGGATAGCGTCAAAAAGCTACTTCCTTCACCAACGCACTCATCTGTCGGGGTGAAAGTAAGGCATAGAGGTACAGCATAGTCACTTTATCAATCTAGACTGAAGTAATGCCTATACTGGGTAATCCAAGATTGACGCGAACTTTGCCATTGGCGACGTTTGAGCGGTTGCAAGCACTCTTAAAGCGGATGCAATCAACTCTTGGCGAAGAGGCTGTAATCTTCACTGAGGATGTATTTTCTCAAGAGGCAAAAGTGTTGAGGCTTGCCTACCAACGATTTACTGTTCTGGTTTCAGAACAATTTAGTGCGTTGCTGCTAGGAGAACCGCAAGAGTCAGACCTGTTAAATGGTCATGACCCTAAGTTGAGATTGTATCAGGTCGGATTGACCTTCGATCCGGGGGCGATCGCATCCTTCCTCTCTCAACTGACTCACCACCTCAGCCATCTAACAGTTGCCTCA
>JBFLZA010000945.1:0-2691 GCA_040756535.1 Cyanobacteriota bacterium | reverse complement strand
ACTATATATTCCGAGAGGATAGACAGCGTCATGGGATTATTTGATCGCCTTAGCAGAGTCGTCAGAGCCAATCTGAACGATATGGTGAGCAAGGCTGAAGACCCAGAAAAAATTCTGGATCAAGCCATTGTTGATATGCAAGAAGACCTGATCCAGCTACGCCAAGCTGTTGCCAGGGCAATTGCGACTCAAAAACGTACTGAGCAACAATACAACAAAAACCAATCCGAAGCCAACAATTGGCAAGCTAGAGCCCAACTAGCGCTCAGTAAAGGGGATGACACCCTAGCCCGTGAGGCACTGGTTCGGAAGAAGAGCGTTTCCGAAACAGCAGCTTCACTGAAAAGTCAGCTAGAGCAGCAGACGGGTCAGGTCGATACCCTCAAGCGCAACCTCATTGCCTTGGAAAGCAAGATTTCTGAAGCCAAAACGAAGAAAGATATGCTCAAGGCGCGGGCCAGCGCTGCCAAGGCGAACGAGCAGTTGCAAAGCACGATTGGTCGGATGGGAACCAGCTCTGCAATGGCTGCGTTTGAGCGGATGGAAGACAAAGTGATGGAGATGGAGGCTCGTTCTCAGGCGGCTCATGAGCTGGCGGGGAATGAATTAGAACAGCAATTTGCCATGCTTGAGTCCGGCAGTGATGTTGATGATGAGCTCGCAGCAATGAAAGCGCAATTAACTGGGGGGTCAGTCTCCCAGCAAGCGCTACCTGCCTCCGAGGAGAAAAAAACAGCCTCCTCTGATCCGGCTGTTGATGCCGAATTGGAAGCTCTGCGAAAGCAAATCGATAATTTGTAGGTATCAGGGCGCTTTTAACAACATCCCCTGCAATTTGGACCTCGATAGGCTAAGCATTATCAATCCAACCAGCACAAAGTTCAAAGTGGATTGACAAGGGTCTATCCAGGTCTTAATTGTTGGGGAGTACACCGGACAGGTGAGTCAAACCAGAAAACGAGTCAAGGCTGTCAATCAGCAAGGTGGAGCCAAAATAATTAAATAGCTATATAGATTATCAAAGATGAATGGTGACTCTTAGCGCCAAAGGCTCGGACTGATTTACTGTATTAAATGTGAAGTTATAGGGAAACTTGCTTACTGACCTATCTAGCGAAAGTTTTAATAAGGACAGATAGAGAGTGAGCTTGCCTAGAAGTAATTGTCAGGATGGAGAGTGCTGTGAGTAGCGTTATTTCAATTACAGATTCCGAATTTGAAACCGAAGTCTTAAAAGCCGAGCAACCTGTACTGGTGTATTTGTGGGCGTCTTGGTGTGGTCCTTGCCGTTTAGTATCGCCATCAGTGGAAGGGGTAGCTGATCATTATAGCGATCGCCTAAAAGTCGTTAAGATGGAAGTCGATCCGAATCCCGAAACGGTGAAGAACTACCACGTTGAAGGGGTGCCAGCACTTCTGCTGTTTAAAAAGGGTGAGCTGGCGAAATCTCATGAAGGAGCCATTAGCAAGGCTAAATTAGAGGGGTGGCTGGACGCTGATTTATCAGCCGTGTCATAACTCAACCTCAACGCTTCAGCTAATGCGTCATCAGTCATGGGTCATCCTTGATCAGGGATAAAGGACAAAAAAATGCAGTTTGCTCAGCGTTTACAACCGCTGCAAACCAATGTGTTTGCGGATATGGATCAGGCGAAGGCAAAAGCCAAAGCTTCGGGACAGGATATCATTGACCTGTCACTAGGGTCTTCTGACCTTCCGGCGTCAGAACACGTCTTGGCAGCAATTCGAGAGTCTTTGTCTGACAGCAGTACTCACGGCTACTTGCTGTTTCATGGTACTCAAGTCTTTCGTCAAGCCGTGGCAGACTGGTACACCCAACGATTTGGCATCCCAGTTGACCCAGAAACTGAGGTATTGCCGCTGATTGGTTCTCAAGAGGGCACCGCTCACTTACCCCTAGCACTACTGAATCCTGGTGATTTTGCCCTCCTGCTAGACCCTGGCTATCCTTCACATGCAGGTGGAGTGTACTTAGCCAGTGGTCAGATCTATCTAATGCCTTTACTGGAAGAGAACAAATTTTTGCCAGTGTTTGAGGATATTCCAATACCAGTACTTGCTCAAGCCAGAATGATGGTCTTGAGCTATCCTCATAACCCTACTACAGCGATCGCACCGTTGTCTTTCTTCCAAAAGGCAGTCGCGTTTTGCCGTAAACACGACTTGGTTCTAGTTCACGATTTCCCCTACGCGGATTTAGTCTTTTCAGACAACAGGGAAGAAACGTCCCCTCAATCCCTTGCTCCCTCTGTATTGCAAGCTGACCCCGATAAAGCGGTTTCGATTGAGTTTTTTACCTTTTCCAAGTCCTACAACATGGGCGGCTTCCGCATTGGTTTCGCGATCGGGAATGCTCAACTGATTCGAGCATTGCGACAGATCAAAGCAGCCGTTGATTTTAATCAGTATCGAGGAATTTTAAACGGCGCGATCGCAGCGTTACGTGGCCCTCAAGATAGCGTCAAACAATCTGTAGAAATCTTCCGTCAGCGGCGCGATGCGTTCATCAAAGCGATGCACCACATTGGCTGGCAAGTTCCCAATCCCACTGCAACCATGTATGTTTGGGCAAAGTTGCCAGAACCTTGGGCAAATGATTCAGTGAAATTCTGTACTCAACTGGTTGAAAAAACAGGGGTGGCGGTTGCACCGGGAGCCGGTTTTGGCAAA
>JBFLZA010000944.1:0-2714 GCA_040756535.1 Cyanobacteriota bacterium | reverse complement strand
CAAGTGTTGGCCCTTCTAATGCTTCCTGTTCTTTTAGATGTAGCAAAAAGGCAATCAGCTGCGGAGTTTTACCTAATCCCATGTCGTCTGCTAGACAAGCTCCCATGCCCCAACGTTCAAGGAAAGCCAACCAGCTAACACCTCGTACTTGGTAAGGACGCAACGTTCCGTGAAAACTTTCCGGTATCTCAATCAGTTGAACGGATTGATTGCCAGTCAAATTAGTAATTAACTCTTGTAGCGCACCCGATGCTTCAAAGTGAACTACCGGCAGTTTTGCCAAGGTTGTAGTGTCGCCAGTACTTAAGCGCAGCGCATCTTCCACACGCAAGCTCATCAAGTCTTGGGATGCTGAAAAGAGGGCTTGAGCAGCTTTGACATCTGAAGGTTGCAGGGCTATCCACTCGCCATCTACTTCTACAAGCGGAGACTGGCGTGCCATCAAGCGGTCAAACTCTTTTTTCGAGATGGTTTTATCCCCAATCGCTAGTTCCCACTTAAAATTCAGCAGGCTTTGCAATCCCAAACGCTCTTTCTTTTTCGCTTGTGCTACCTCGGCACTGATACTGATTCCCAGACGGTTGGCTCCTGCTCCGGGTGCTAATCCGGGTGGCAGGATGATTCCTAATCCACTGTCTTGTAAGCGCCACGCACTTGCCTTGATGAATTCATACACCTCTACTGGCGTTAGTTCACATGATGCCGGTCGTGGTTCGTGCAAGCTGGGTTCCATCAGGGGATAAAGTCGGATAGCCAACCCTAAACCTTTAAGAAAGGTTTCTTGCGGTTGTTCTATGATTCGTCCTTGATACTCTAATTGCTCTACAGGTTGACTCCAAATAGTTTTGGCATCTACCCAAAAGTCGGGGTCATTAATGGCTTGTAAGCCATACTCCAATTGCCAATTCATTTCGCCCGATGCTGGTGGTTTGAGTACAAAGCAGGTGCGAAACAGATTTTTTCGTAACGTTTGGGACGTTGGTGCTACTAAGTTTTGCTGCACCGGTATTGTCCAGGTTTGTAAAGCGGCTTCGAGTCGCTCAACCGCTTCGGCGGGGGCTTCGAGGGTGTCGGATTGGGTAGAGAGCGCTTGCAACCACTCCTGCATGGGAGGTTCTGCTGACGGTAGGGGTTGTGCTGCCACCCAGCTACGCACCTGGGTATCCACAACACTACTCAAGAAGGACAGTAGTAACTCCTGAGGTTCGTGAAAGGTTGCAGGTTGTAAGTTAGAAGCGTGTTCTAATCCTTCAACCTTTTCACCTTC
Source organism: Cyanobacteriota bacterium (assembly GCA_040756535.1). GTDB lineage: Bacteria > Cyanobacteriota > Cyanobacteriia > Cyanobacteriales > Coleofasciculaceae > JBFLZA01. The sequence goes on along the minus strand of JBFLZA010000944.1, from coordinate 1,447 downwards.
ACCATTCAACTCTTGGGCACTTAGATAAGCACGACAAGCAGAGGGCATTACTTGGGTAAACTTTTCTAGACGTGCTTGGTCTACCGCACTGTCGAGAAGGGGTTGCCAACGGGCCACAACCTCACCACTGGGCTGTCGGTACACGCCTGGTAAAAACTTAGACCGACTGAGCAAGTCTAAACTCCAGCGCATCACTTGTGACCAAAAACGCAAGTCTCCACCGACGTAAGTGTCTGAGGTTTGAAAAGAGCTAAGAGGTAGCGCTTGTAGAAGTTTGACGGCTGCCAATGGATCGAGCTTCAACCCTTGGGCTTGCCAGCGTTGTAATTCTAGAGGAGAGGTATCTATCTCTTCTAACACGCTTTTGGTCGATAGCACTGGGTATGCTGTTCGTTCGGATGTCGTTTGAGTCGGTAGGGCAAGAACGTTAGCCTGCCATTGGAGTTGTCCAGGAGACTCTAGATTCTTCTGATGGCTTTGACGGGAACGTCCAGACGCCTCTATAAATTGATGGAGGGGAAGACCATGAAAATGTAAAAAAGATGTCAATTCTGCCTGCGTCATTGCAAACGGATGAATGGACACCCCATTAGTAGATACAGAGTCTAAAGATGCCTTTGTACGCCAGGTTTCTCCCCAAATGAAGAGAGAACCCGTAGTGCCTTCTGGTATCCAACTGCCATGTAAAATTGCCATGCTTAAAGAATTTTGTATTTTGTACCAAATGTGTAAAGCGAAGCTAACGATATAAGCCTATCGTTGGCGTCTTTGAGTTTTTTTAATTAATGACTTCTATCCAATCCCTCATTATCTACTTAAGTTATGTTTTGACCTCTTAAATAAGCGTTATCTCCTTTAAGTCAGCAAAAGTACATAAGTGCTACGATTGCAACATACAAAAGAACAGAATAGAGAAGGACAAAGTACTCAATGGTAGAGTTAGACAAATCAATATCCTTTGATGGACGGGATATTCGACTGAAGGCGGGTTTGCTTGCCCCACAAGCCGGAGGTTCCGTGCTGATTCAGTCGGGAGATACAGCAGTTTTAGTGACAGCAACGCGTTCTGGTGGCAGAGAAGGCATAGATTTTCTTCCCTTGTTAGTTGACTACGAGGAAAGACTATACGCAGCGGGTCGGATTCCCGGCGGTTTTTTGCGACGGGAAGGACGTCCGCCAGAAAAGGTGACGCTGATTAGCCGTTTGATTGACCGTCCCTTGCGTCCCTTATTCCCCAGCTGGCTACGAGATGATATTCAAATCGTAGCAACTACCCTGTCCATGGATGAACAAGTTCCGCCAGATGTTTTGGCGGTAACGGGTGCTTCAATCGCTGTATTACAAGCCAGGATTCCCTTCTACGGCCCCATGGCAGCGGTACGTGTGGGTTTAGTGGGCGATGACTTTATCATCAACCCAACCTACAAAGAAATTGAATCAGGAGACC
>JBFLZA010000943.1:0-2723 GCA_040756535.1 Cyanobacteriota bacterium | reverse complement strand
ACAGCTCGCTGCGCTAGTACCGAGTTGACTTCACCATTACTGGTCATAGCCAGGAACGTCCCCATTGAGTCAAGGCCTGCCTCTTCCAAAACCTCAATATCCAAACCACTACTGTGAAACACCCGTAAATTTTCTTGCTCAGCTTTTTCGCAAGCTTCAGGGTCTGTGTCGATGAGCACCACCGACTCTCCCCGCTCTTGAAATAGACGAGCAATTAGGCGACTCAAGGGATTGCAACCGATGATGACGGCACCTGTGGCTCCAGAATGACGGTTAATTCCGAGCAAATTGGCAACCCAACGAGCCGTTAGCCCTTGTAAAAACACCGTCATCATGATAGTGAGAAAGACTAGGGCTTTGATCGAATCGCCACCATTAATCCCCCGTTGTGTCAAGAGAATGGCAAATAAAGAAGCTACGGAGGCGCTGACAATCCCTCTAGGAGCAACCCAAGACAAAAATAATTTTTGCCGCAAGTTCAACTCACTGTTCCAGGTACACAGGGTGATGCTAGTGGGACGCACCAAAAACATCAGTACGAAAACAGTAAAAAGACTGCCCCAACCGAGGGCAAATATACTGGCAATTGACAAATCGGCTGCGAGCAGAACGAATAACACCGAGACACAAAGGACAGTTAATTGACCTTTAAACCGTCGTAATAGCCGCTCTTCCGGCAGTGCAGAAGCTCCAACGACAATTCCCGAAACCACAGTTGCCATGAGTCCGGATTCAGAGCGAATCATTTGCGCCAAGGCAAACAGCCCCCACGTTCCAGCTAGAACAACTAGGTTTTTGAGTTCTTCTGAGAGGAAATTGGCGCGTTTGAGGAACCAGCCCAGCAACCAACCGCCGCCAGCACCGATGCCAGCACCAATGCCGAGGCGCACCGTCAAACCAATAATGGCTTCGGAAGGACTCGCATCGCCATTCAAAATTGTGTCTAGCACGACAACGGCGAGGATAGCCCCCACTGGGTCAATTAAGACGCCTTCTCCTTCCAAGATGGTCGCAACCTGCCGATCCACTTTGACCTGCTTCAGCAGAGGACTAATGACAGTTGGACCCGTGACAACGACTAGAGACGCATAGAGAAAGGCAATTGACCAGGGAAATTCACCCAGCCAGTGAGCCGCCATACCTCCGCCCAGCAGCGTGATCAGGGTTCCTAGCGTGACTAAATTCCGGAGACTACCCGAAACTTTGCCTAAGTCTCGCAGTTCCAAGCTTAGTCCTCCCTCAAACAAAATGACTGCCACCGATAGGGCAACAATCACTTCCAGACCGACTCCCAAGGTTTGCGGATGCAGCAGACCCAAGCCATCCGGCCCAAGCCCAATGCCAAACATCAACAGAAAGACGATGCTAGGAACTTTGAGATACTCGGCTATGACCTGGGCACTAATCCCGGCCAAAACAGCCACAATCATCTGTAAGGTTAATTCAAATGAGCCTTCCATATGCGTTAATTATCGCAGGTGATCAACTCAGGTCTAAATGCCTCAGATAGTTGTGTTCAAAGGCATGAGTTGGTTGGGAAGCCATGAAATTTGAAGCACATAATCTGATCATTGGAAATATGCAAGGTGCTTCATAACAGGGTACAACTTTGCTGCAACTCCAGGTATTGATACTGCCCTGGTTAGAATATCATCCAGATGCTTGGTCTTGGTTTAAGCGTAAGCCTGTTGAGAGCTAATAGGTTTTGACTGGATAGACGAATTGAGTTTATTTATGTGCCATTTTCCGGGTAGAGACTTGTGGGTTTGCGCGGTGGGATTTACTTCTAGTATGGAATGAATCCAGCTAATTGTACTCTCTGGTTGATTGTCCGGATGGCTTAGACTAAGGCCGGTAGGAATACTTGCAGTGATTTGCTTTTACATCAAGAAAACATTACTGCTATTGCACTCTTCTCAACACCTCAGGTTGCACCCAGGCCAAACAGATTTTCCTCAACCTGTTCCAAAAAACAGCTAGAGCGACGCCAAATCCGGTTTTTTGTAACGTTTTTCTACTATTTGTCCAATTAATTGTGTTTGTATTATGTACGATTGTCACTTTATTTACTGTAATGCTTCTGTCAAAATTTATTCTAGAGACAACTCATTGTGGGGATCTGCCAACAAATTTTTAAATTTCGTTTGTAATTTGAAGGAAAAGTTAAATGGTTATTCATGCCGGGTATTTTAGCACTTAGCTTTGAGAACGGAAGTCTTCCTCAGGAGGCTTGTTACTCTAGAGCTTACTGGAGGCAACAATGGAGCGATATGCTGGAATGGGTGGTTGCTCTCCATTGGTGACACTTTATACCAACTGAAGATAGGTTTGAGGATAATGCCATCCTCTTACAGAAGACTCTCAAGGGTAATGTCTGCCTCTAGCCTGAGTGCGTGAGAAACATTGCTCCCGCAAAGGACTTGGAGTTTAAGTAGTACCGAGTAGCTACTCCTTTGATATCGTTCAGGCGCTATTCGCTCGTTATGAAGAGTACTCCACGCTACACGCTACTAAAAAAGCTACGCTTGTCACAAAGGCTTCATGACAGCTCTCTTTGAGACTCCTTGAAGGAAAGCCAAGCCATCAGGGTAATCAGGCAATAAAACTAAGATTTAGGAGGGCTATTTTCTCCGATTGTAATTGGGAAGTTACCTTGGAAAAGCATACTGCTGCTGTGAGCAACGGCGAAGAGCAATCGGCGGGTTGAATTGCCACGAGAACTG
>JBFLZA010000942.1:0-2723 GCA_040756535.1 Cyanobacteriota bacterium | reverse complement strand
CGCAGGTGGAAAACTGGTAAATCGGAAAGTTGCACTTGGTGGAGTAGACGCACTGATTGAAGCGATAGCCAAAAACCTTGACACTCGCCGCCAGTTAATAAAGGAAGGAGATAGACATCTCATAAGGACTGGCATTGAAAACGGAACATTCCAGTATGGAACAACAGGCTGGAACTTCCGCCAGATTTACGGTACAGAGCTAAAACCGTGGGTTAGCCAAAATTTGGCGATAGCATTCAAAGCGATTGACCCCTGGCGCGAACAATCAGAAGCAATCGTTGCGATTGGTGGAGGTTCTCAACTTCCCGCAATCTCTCAACTGTTAGCAGCTCGGAATGTGATCACCAGCCTTGATGGAACTTGGCTGAATGCGCGTGGATTGGCTCGGCTGGCACAACTCAAATTAAGGAGGTCAATCTAGTGGGTACTACTTCTTCCAAACGAGTTTCAATTAAGAGTTATTTACTTCCGTACTTGGATGAGATTGGTGAAGAGTTAGGAACGAAAGACGCTTCAGAAGTGGTTCACCAAATCATTACCGAACACAAGCGATTCATCAGAAAAAGCTTATCCGCTTATTCAACTGGAATCATTGAGATGCCTACCCCAGCACAGGTACGAGCGGTAGAGAAACCTAGAAGCTTCAATGACGATGATGTATTAGTTTCTTCTCTGGGTGATTTATTAGATGTTGCTTAAAAAGTTTTTAGTAACCAGCGGCGTGAAGTTTGACAGATCCTCACCGCTGACTACTGGCTCACACAACAAAAGTAATGGAGCAATTCAATCATGACAGATATCAAGTCTTTAAGTCCGACCTGTAAGCCAATGGGATTCTGGTTAAGCGTTCGTGAGACGCACAGCGCTCATCTAACCCTGACCGAATTAGAAAATCAGTTTGGCAGTTACTTTGAAAACTTGACGAGACATGAGCTTCACGCGCTACTTACTTACTGTGCTGCCAAGAGTGATTCTGCTGGCAGTTGGCTTATTGAAGACGATGGAGGTCTAAGCGACCAAACTTTAAAAGCACTCGACTTAATTGACAAACTTGACTCTTCATTTCAATTAGGTCTGGGACGCTTCCTTCTTGAGATTTTGTACACCAGAGGAAGCCAGAAGTGAACCTGATTTACATTGCCGACCACATCCTGCGAATTGAAGGCGAACACCAGGGGCATCCTGCCCGAATTGCAGACAGCCTGCGACGAATTGCTGACTACGCCGATTTATTTGAACCGATGCCCGATAGTCTGACACCTTCCCAACAGCAACAAGTGCGGGAATTCATCCAGCAGTTTCTCGCTACTCCAGAAGGTCAGGCGGCACTTGTACAAGTCAAGATCGCGATCGCTGGAGGGTATCGAAGATTGCAGGGGAAGGGGGTTAATCATGCCTAACAAAGACATTTGGACAGAGAACCTTCGCAGTGTCGGAGTGCCCGAAAAACTTTCAGCCCAAGCCGCCGATATTCTCAGCCGACAAGATGCAGGCGAACTCCCCTATCCCCTGCCAGAACCAGACCAGCACATCGTCAGCAGTGCATGGCAATGGTACGCAGCCAAGCAACGGCAGGAAGCTGAGTCATGAGATACGTGTTCGCTCTTGCAATAGGAGGGATTCTGTTAGCTCCTGGCTTTCACCTTGGCAGCTCCAGAATGCTCCTCCACCGAATCACAGAAAGGATGTACACGCAGAGGAATGACACATGAAGGAAACAACTTGTTTGGGTTTAGTAATTTGCGGACTTGGACTTTACTTCTGGATGAAGCCAGCCCAACCAGACCACAGAGACTTAATTATTCAGCAACAAACGAGGCAGATTGAACAACTCCAGGCTGAGCAACGAGGCATGGAACGGGCATTGGGTCTGAGTCGATAAAACCACAAGCGTTCGCTCTGTTATTAAGGCGAACGCACATTACTTAATTAAGGAGTCGATATGGATTTCTCATCAAATAAAAACACCGCTATTGTCAAGTACGAAGGTAAAAAATCTGGCATCCACAAAGTACATTCGCTAGATAAAAACTTAGTCGGCTTGACTAAGAATTACTTCGGTATTGATTTAGCGGAACTCTCTAACATGAGTGACCAGCAGCTTGCAGAATATGCCGACCGAGCGCAAGCAATGGATAGGCTAATCGAAGTGCTACCAATACTCGAAAAACACTTCAAAACCCTGATTGAAGGGCAGGTGATTTATGAGCAATTTGTAGCTAATGTTCAGAAAGATGCTGCTACTGCTGCCAAGAAAATTGACCAACAAATTCTCAATGTATTCCTAGCTGGGAAAGGGTATCAGCAGCACGTTCGGCTGATGGGAGAGAAAGCTGCAAACGGTGTCAGGCTGTTAGATGCAGAAGGACGCAGCGCCCTCATGCTCGAAAGGATGGACTTCCAAACGGCAATGCAAATTGTGGCACGTCGCCATCAAAGCAGCGCACGTCGGATTCAAGAGAAAATCCCTCTGATGGAGAGACGGGAAGCCCTAGCAGAACAGGTAAGGAAAGAGCGGGAGGAACGCAAAGATTTAATCACCAATGGCTCCCGTTCTAGCGCAGGTAAGCGAGGATTTTGGCAAGGAATGTGGGATTGGTTTAGCGGTCGTTAAGTGAGGTGAAGCTGATGTTTAATTCAAATAACCATCAGCCTCACAATCTTGAGGCTGATTTTCTTTCTGATGAATCTCAAGTGAAGGAAAGTAATGCAATCAAATCTTA
>JBFLZA010000941.1:0-2730 GCA_040756535.1 Cyanobacteriota bacterium | reverse complement strand
GAAAGACCAGAAAACTTCTCAGGAGCCTACAACTGCACCAGTACCAATGTAGTAGACTGGCGTGCCTTCGGGCTGATGATGGATCTGGCAATGATGGGGTGTGTGCGATTCGTTGGCTAGAAACCAAGCCCCGCAAGGGTTTTGGGGGATTAGCCGCTAGGTAAATCTACCTTAACAGGTAAAAGAACCTTGACAACTTGATAGTCATGTTGGTGACATCGAAATAACTAATGTCAGTACAGCTAAACCATAAAAATATCCAATGGTAAGCCTGGAAAGCAGACAAATACCCGATGAAGTCCAACCCCCTAAGTGCAAGGGTGAAAGCACTTTCCCTACGGTAGCGACTAGCCATCAATCCGTAAAGCGGGAATGAACGATGGTAAGAAGTCAGTCCAGGCTTCAACCCCAGCTAGCAAGAGAATATGGTTAGCGAAAGCGAATCTACGTTTGAATCATCGTGATCATTTAAAACAGCCTAATGGACTAACTAGGCTGTGCCAAAAGGCAAGGGTCAGAGTGACCGGAATTGCAACCGTTTCGGTCTGCACCACTCACAACCCCGGTGAACAGTAGGAACCTAAACTCTCAACCAATGACTATCAGGAACGAAGTAACCACATAGTCTCTCTCAGGAGGTCGATACCTGAGTAGGTGCTAACCGGATGAGCTATGTGGCGAGATTGAGTCAGAAGCTAAAGCCTACGGTAATGCGTAGGATACGCTGACGGACTCACGGGAAACAGATATATGTAGGCACAAGTAGCAATGAAGACGACTAAAACGAGTTTTAAGACTACGGTGGTATGGAACAACATCAACTGGAAGAAAATCCAGAGGATAGTGTTCAAGTTGCAAAAGCGCATACATAAAGCTGCTCAACGTGGGGATGTCAAAGCAATGCGACGACTCCAGAAAACCTTGATGAAGTCCTGGTACGCCAAGCTTTTAGCAACGCGACAAGTAACCCAAGACAACGGTGGCAAGAAGACAGCAGGGGTAGACGGAATAAAATCACTCAATTATGCTCAACGTTTGGAACTAGCAAAAAATCTAGGAACTAGCGGGAAAGTCAAACCAACCCGTAGAATCTGGATTCCCAAACCAGGGACAGACGAAAAGCGACCCCTTGGAATTCCCACAATGGCGGACAGAGCTTTACAGGCACTAGCCAAAATAGCCTTAGAACCAGAATGGGAAGCCCATTTTGAGCCAAATAGTTACGGGTTCAGACCAGGACGGAAGGCGCATGATGCGACCCAAGCCATCTACTTAGCGATTCATTGCAAAGCTAAGTATGTCCTCGACGCAGACATTTCCAAGTGCTTTGACAACATTGACCATCAAAAGCTGCTGAGTAAATTAAACACCTATCCAACCATGAGACGGTTAATCCGTAGCTGGCTAAAAGCCGGATACATGGATGGACAGGATCTATTCCCAACCAAAGCAGGAACGCCACAGGGGGGGGTCATTTCTCCGCTGCTGGCAAATATTGCCCTTCATGGAATGGAAGAGGCTATAAAGGAATATGCAAACACTCTACCCACCCGTAACGGATATGGGAAGAAGCAGAACCGAAACGCCCTCAGTTTGATTCGCTATGCAGACGACTTTGTGATTATTCACGAAGACATCAATGTTGTATTAGGGGCAAAAGCCGTAATCGAAGGTTTCTTAAAAGACATCGGCTTGGAACTCAAGCCAAGCAAGACTAGAATTTGTCACACCTTTGAAGAGCATGAAGGGGAACAACCTGGATTTGACTTTTTAGGTTTCAACATCCGACAATTCCCAGTCAACGATGGGATGAGTGCTAAAGCACCCAAGTCAGGAAAAATCCTGGGATTCCAAACAATCATCCAACCAAGCAAGAAAGCGGTAAAACGTCACTATAAAGCTATATCCGACATCATCGATTCCCATAAAGCAGCACCACAAAAAGTGCTAATCCAGAAACTCAATCCCATCATCCAAGGATGGGCTAACTACTACTCACTTGCTTGCTCAACAGATGTTTTCAGAGATTTAAATCACCTGATTTATACAAAGCTAACATCATGGGCAAGATACAGACACCCCAATAAAGGTGCTAAATGGGTAGTGGATAAATACTGGACAAAAATAGGTGGGGATAACTGGGTATTTGGTTACATCAGCCCAGATACAGACGAAAGATATATCTTGTCCAAGCACACATGGACAAAAATTGTCCGCCATATCAAGGTTAAAGGCGAAGTCTCACCATTCAACGGTGATTTCGTCTACTGGGGTTCTAGAACTGGAAAGTGTAAAGAAATTTCTTCCCTACTCGCCAAAGTTTTACATAAACAAAAAGGAAAATGTGCTGACTGCGGTCTAACTTTCTTAACAGAAGACCAGATTGAGCTTGACCACATTCTACCAATCAGCTTGGGCGGGAAAAGAAAGTTCGATAACATTCAAGCATTGCATAGACATTGCCATGACCAAAAGACCGCCAGAGATGGTAGTCTGAGCAGTTCCCATGACAAGGGTATGTTTTCTGAGGAGCCGGATGAGGTGAAAGTCTCATGTCCGGTTCTGGAGACGAGTAGCACTCGTGAGGGTGTTGCTTAGTTTAATGGCACTGGAGCCGTTCTCGAACCAAAATACATTAATCAACTGCCGCGAATTCGCAATCGCCTTGTTGTGACGGTACAAGGTGAGATTGGATCTACTCCTGCCTTGGAGCGCCGCGAACTGACAGAA
>JBFLZA010000940.1:0-2732 GCA_040756535.1 Cyanobacteriota bacterium | reverse complement strand
CAACTTAGGGAACATCCGTCTTCCGAACTACCTGCACTCAGTCCTACAGACATGGAAAAATTTTTGGCGATCGCTCCAGACTACGGTCTAGAAATTATTCCATCACCCTCCGATTTCTGTAATCAGCCTTAACTTGTCACCAATAAGATTATGACATTGCTCTTTTGTGCAAATCTCATACAGACTTCAGCAAGAATTATGACTCAACTGTGTCAGCCACGTTTCTTAGGCTAACCATCAAATTGGCAGTAATGATAGACGACATATCCCCACTCTTGTTTGTATCTTTTAATTAAATCAACGTTTGCTCAACCAAGATTATGATAAATCCAATCCAGTGGTTCTTGAACAAACGCATCAACGTCAAATTAGTCACCAGTTGTGCCTTGAGCTTAGCGCTGATTGTAACTCCAGCAGCTCTAGCAGATTATGTCCCTGGCGATCAAAAGCCCGTTCCTCCAGAAAGAAAATCGGATACAGCAACCACCAGAGGGTGTTCTGGAGGAGGTATGCCGCTAACAGTTCTTGCCTCTCGCAACTATGTTGGACGGACGATTTCTCGACATCCTACGTTCGCTTGGTTCGTCCCTCCTGACTCCGCCGACAAGTCAATGCAATTAATAATTTACGAGTGGCTTCCAGACGGTAAGTTCAAAGAAGTTCGCAAGAAGTCCTTGCTGAGTTCACCGGGAATTATGAAGTTATCCCCGTTCTCCGAGAACGAACAAGGGTTGCAACCAGGGAAAGGATATTCCTGGCAGGTTGTCATTCATTGTGACCCAGATAATCCATCAGGCGATTTAGTCAGCGAGGCAAGTATTGAGGTTGTAGGAATGCCACCCGCTTGGCAAAGTAAATTAAACAAAGCAGTAAATAGCGCTGAGAAAGCTAATATCTATGCTGAGGCAGGTTTATGGTACAACGCGATAGATGAAGCGCTCAAACTGGCCCAAGCGTCGAAACTCGGGGAAGTGGGTTCAACTCTGTTAAACGATTTGGCTCAGTCGGAAGCACCACAAACTACACCAGAATTGCCATCAGAACAAGAAGGGGACGCGATCGCCAAATGGATTGAAAACTTGAAGCAAATTGCAGACAGCGCCCGCTAACCAACCGTACCTCGCCCTATAGCCAGTTACCGATGAGGATAAAAGGTGCCCAATAGGCGGGGTGAATGTTCTTATTCTGATTAATCAGTGCCTTCTGTGCTTCCTGGAGAGCTTTTGCTTTGCTCATTGGCGATCGCGAAGCGCTGCCCTCAAAGGGCGATCGCAAGTTATCGTAAAACTTAGCGACTAGTTCTTCTGTAAAAGCATCGTCAACGTACCACAGAGAAGCCAAAGCACTTCTGACACCTGCTTGCACGGTGAGGCCAGCCATACCCAAGGTAGCACGGTCATCTCCTATACCCGTTTGACAAGCCGTGAGCGCCAGCAATTCCACCGGCTCCGAACCTCCACTAAAGCGGCGGATGTCACTCTCTAGCTGAGTAATTGTAATCTTCTCATCATTACCCGTAACTAAAAAGCTATCTTCTGGAATAGTGCCAAACTGTCCGTGAGTGGCAATGTGAATAATCGGGTAAACCGCTTGTTTAAGTTCTTGCTCTAAGCTCTCAGGAGTGAATTGTTCGTTCAAGAGTTTCTTGCTACCTGGAAATAGCTTTGTGACTTGAGTGAGTTCATCGGTGACATTTGCCAAAGCATTAAATTTTTGACCATCAACGGTAGCGGCTTCGCTTAATCCTAAAGCTAGCGTCCGTAAACCTTGAACATCTAGAGGTTTAGGAGATGTTAAGCGTAGACCCGGAGTTGTCGCAATGGCGTATTTTTGAACTAAAAATTCCTGACCATCATGGAGTGCAGCCATCGGAATACTGCGTAAGAGTCCGTCTTGGATGAAAACGAGAGTTTTGATGTATGCTGGGTCTAAATCGGAGGCGAAAGGGCGAATAATCGAGTTATATAGATTTTGTGCTGGTGTCAAAAAAGCGCCAATGCGATCATGATACGTCTGCACTTCTCGATGAAAGTTTTTAACTTCTTCTCTTAGTTTTTGACTATCGTTTATCCACTGAAACTTCTTCAACCTTCTTTCAGCCTTGGGATTGAATTTATGTTCAGGATTTGGGAGACTTACTACAATCGCCGTTCGGTCGTCCAGGATAACAGAACTAAAGAAAGCAGTATCTTCTCTTTCTAAGTCATCCACTCGTTCTTTGTCGAAAAGCGCAAACGTACAATCATTGCCGAAGTAATTTTGCAGTTCTGCCAGCTTGAGAGAATCGATCGCGTCGAGGGCAGAATCTAGTTCCTTTTGGTACTCAAGACTTGCAATGGGTAGTGATTGGGCACGCTCTAGCTTTAACTGAGCAAACTCCCGGTAGAGTGGACTAATGGTATCCCGAAAGCTAAATTGCAAGTCTCGTTCAGCAATTAATAAATTATCTCGGATACCCCCCTCACCTTCTAAAGTTGCGATCGCACGTTCGTAAGCATTGCTCGCCTCAGATTCTTTCCCCTGTGCCTTAAAAATTCGTCCCGCCTGCCACTCCCACAAATAAAGACTATCTTTAGCCCGTAAGTTTTGGTCGGCTGCTAACCGTGCTTGTTGGGTGAACTCTAAGGCTTTACTGTAATCTTGGCGGCACTCGTAGAGATGGCCGAGTTTACCTAGAGCAAATGATTGGGAACGAGAATCTTGAATGCTTTGAGCAATAGAAACAGCTTTTT
>JBFLZA010000939.1:0-2740 GCA_040756535.1 Cyanobacteriota bacterium | reverse complement strand
GGGGCATGGGGCCCCCTCTGGGGATGGGGGGCGGAGGGGGGGATCTAAAAAGGGGGGAACAAGAAAAGCATTTGTAGCAGGCTTTTAGTGAATTGGTATTAGCGTTAACGACTGTGCGTAGCGTCTTGTGCTAACCAAGGGGACACAATGTCGGTAATAAGGGCACGACAATGTCGTGCCCCTACTCAAAAACTCGGACTTAGCTCTATCATAAAAAATTTTACATCTATCTTTAGAAATAGGTTTGTAATCTAAAAATTCCTAAGCTAGGCTGGGACAGTTCCTTCTGATACCAGTAAATTCCCGGCTTTGTCCTCAGTGCTGGTGTCGGTGCCTACGAATACTCTAAAAAACGCTATGTTCGCCTATCTTCCCCTTAGACTTGTAGTGGGATTGTTATTGATCAATACCATTCAAGTTATTGCCTCTACACCGACGACTGCACAACCCTCTCAACTGAAACTGAAAGCAGGTGCTTCCATCGTTAGTGAGGAAACAACTGTTAAACCGACTCTTTTAATAACTCAACAATCTCCACGTCCGCGTCGCATTCGATTTGCACGGGGGGCTAACTCAGCCACTCTCGAAAACGCCGTTGTGAGAGGCACCAGAGATACGTATCTGCTGAATGCAAAAGCGGGACAAAAAATGACCGTTAGCATTACTTCTTTGGAAAATAACGCAGTTTTTGACATTATTGCTCCGAATCAGCGGACAATCAAGCAAGAGGCTACCAGTGGGAGCTTTACTTTACCTAAAACGGGTGACTACCGGGTTATTGTGGGTGGCACTCGTGGGAATGCAACGTACAAGTTAAAAGTTTCAATTAAATAGATAAGCAAGCAGTGTGAAAGCAAATGAATGGAGAAATCCGTTCCCGTCTCTATCATTCCAGTTTCCCAACTGGCTTGCAAAAGCAACTCAATCTCGATTAATAAGCGGTATCCTCGCAAAAAACTCTAATTTTATGTAGGAGTTCCTCAAAATCAACGGGTTTACTCAGCCAATCATTGGCTCCTACATTTAAGCCCTGTTCCGCCACCATTTCTCCATAAGCAGTAATTAGTACAATGGGTAGCTCCTTAAGTTGAGGATGCTGGCGGAGCCTCTGCGTTACTTCAATTCCATTGATCTCTGGCATCATCATATCTAGCAGTACTAAATTAGGTGGTGAGGCAAAGATATGTTCTAAGGCACTCCACCCATTGTCTGCCACCTCTACTGTATAACCCTCATCCTCTAAAACTGTTTGCAACAGAAACAAATTGTCTGCCAGATCATCCACAATCAGGATGCGGTATCTAGAAGTATTTCTAACCACAACCACGCCCCAAAAAAAAATTCGTGAAAAATGCTGATAAACACAGAAAAATTTCTTATCAGCTATACTTATAGTTCTTGTTAAGGAGCCGAGTAACCTCACTCTAAAGGAGTAGAATTAAACGGCTTATTTTCCTATATTCTGCGTCACTTTAAGCTAGAAAGGGAATCAGCTAGTGTAATACATCGTTTTACGTTTAGCGGAGAATAATGTCGATCCTGGGAGGGGAATTGCCCAGATCAAGCGACTTTTTCTTCATTATGGGAGAGGCATTTAGCCAGCGAAGCAACAACCGCAACTAAGTTATTGGGGTCAACAGGCTTAGAGATGTGCCTCTGAAATCCGGCATTAAGAGCCTGGGTACGTTCCTGCTCTCCAGCGTAGGCAGTCATCGCAATGGCAGGAATCAGTCCACCCTGTTCGGGAGGAAGGGTTCTGATCTTGCGAATCAGCGAATACCCATCCATCACAGGCATACCAATATCACAAATCAAAAGTTCAGGATGGAATTTTGTATTGATTTCAATCGCTTCACTGGCGGATGCAGCGATCGCTATTTCTACTCCGTATTGTTCCAAAATGACGCAAGTCAACTCAAGACTATCTACGTCATCATCAACCACAAGCACCCGTAACCCTTCGAGGGTATAAAAATTTCCTTCTATATCCAGATGCGAATTGCCATCAAATTTTGAAAACATGAATGTGTCTCCTGGGTGGTAGCTCATCACGGAGGAAGTCCTGCTAGGCAGCTAGCGGGAACTAGCTGTCCAGGGGGCATATTTAATAATTAGTACTTTAGCGTTATCTCTAGCGATATATCTCAACCCTTCGCTACAGTTATTAATAAAAGATAAACATAATTTAGTCTAGTAAGCTTGTATGCCTATCGGCTGATTCTACAAGGTTTACAAGAATCCTTAAGGATTTTTTTATATTTTGTCCTTATATTACACTTGATGACCTGGTGATCGAGTCCATGCGATCGCCTCCAAGGGCGCGGGATGTCTTAAGCGATCGAGCTTTACGAACGGGCAAGATGCCCATTCCACAAGAGTTTCAGAACTTTTACATACGCATCGCATTGAATGCTTGTTAGCTTACAACTGTTGGCTTACAACTGAGCTTCAATCAAATCGAGGAGGCAATTCAACAGGGGAGAGGGTATCTGGATCGGATGGTGAGGGTGAACCTGCAGGAGGAAGTGACGGTGAGGGGGAAGTTGTAGGCGAAGGTGACGGTGATGGCGAAGCAGTCGGCGAAGGCGAGGGGACTGGTGAACTCGTTGGAGAAGGCGAGGGGGAAGCAGTCGGAGAGGGTGCTGGTAATGCTGAAGGAGGAGGTAAGAGTGAGGGGGAAGCAGTGGGAGAGGGTGCTGGTAATGCTGAAGGAGGAGGGGTGGGAAGTTTCAGTGGGATT
>JBFLZA010000938.1:0-2746 GCA_040756535.1 Cyanobacteriota bacterium | reverse complement strand
GTACAGAATTCTATAATTTTTGTATTAAATTAAGCATATAATCAGTATGGGCACGGCATTGCCGTGCCCCTACAAGCAACGTGTATTCCACTTAATTTAGAACTACCATAATTATGATTAATACCTATTTTCCAGACGCCAGAGATATCCAAGCTCATAAATAGGTTTTATTCTATAATGCTGTTTCTGTTCAAGTTCACGCCGTAACTCATTCGAGGGCCTGAACAAAAATCTATCACTGAACTCACTCGGAATTTGAGGATTCTGGGGTTCTATCTGCTGAAACTTAACTTTTGGAGCCACTAAATAGCTTAAAGACATCAACCGAATTGGGTCTTCAACGATGACAACCGGAGAAGCCGAACGATTGATAATTTGAGCCACTTGAGGTTCATAGTAACTACTATATTTAGTCCACCACGTCTGGGATTGAGAACTCACTGCACAGGATAAAATACCGAGTGAAAGCAAAACAATGAAAACAACTTGCCAGAGTTGTTGCTTCCATTTTTTAACAGATTTATCGGTGAGTTTAACCGTAAAAAAGTAAGCAACGGCTAGCTGAATACCGATATAGCAGGGGATTAGATAGCGACCAACTGTTGAACGCTGTCCAGCCAATACCAAATCCGGAAGTAATAAAAACAGAATCTGTACTCCCATTAAAGAAAACACAAATAACCAAACTCGTTTGGGAGTGGTACGGTACAAAAAATAAAGGCAATACCCCACTAAAATTACAATCAGCAAGATGAGATAGGTGGATAAACTATTCCATTGAAGCTGCACATCATTGCATTGAAGTTGACTGCCATCATCAAAACAAACATCAAACAGTTGATTTCGATAATCAATTTGTGCATCAAAAAATAGTGAGCTGATGTTGAGTGCCCATCGTTGAGGGATAGTAAAAACAGGCACTTTTCTAGCGGTAAATGCTCCACCCCCAAACTTTTGGGCTACTAGCAGCCAGGGTAAACCTACGAGAATTCCACCAAAGCAGGCAAGCAGGTAAGCGATAAAATTCTTACTTCGTCGCATCCCTTCGGTTACCGCTATGTAAATACCGTGGGCAAGCTGCACAAAGACAGCAAAATAATGGGTGTAAAATCCTAGAGCTACGGTTGCTCCATAAATCAACCAACGAAACTTACTCGGTTGTCGGATTGCCCACAATAGTGACGCACCAGAAAGCAAGATGGTTACGGTCCACATACTGTATTGTCGGGCTTCTTGGGCATACAGAACGTGAAATGGAGAGACAGCCATAAGAGCTACTGCAATCCATCCCACAGTTGGCGATTCAAACAGTTCCAGACATAGCCAGTAAAGACAAGGAAATACGAGTACGCCAAAGACAGCAGATAAACTCCGTATCACTCCAACTGAACTGCCAAACGCTATTGCCCACCAGCGAGCGATTACGATATAGAGGGGTGGATGAACGTCCTCAATTAACGAATCGAGTACATTAACCCAATTTTTTTCAGAAGTAAAACGCTGATATTTCTGCCAATCGGGGCTAAGAATTGCACGATTCGTAACTTGCTCGATTAATTCCTTTTTGGTGTAGCCAGAAATTCGGAGTGAGGTGTAAATCTCATCATTCCAGTAGTTTTTTTTCCCAAGATTGTAAAACCGAAAAAATATTCCTATTACAATTAGGGCAACGAGCAAATATCGAAACCCAGCCAGGTGACGAGGGCGGCTTTTACTCACACGATTAGGCGTATTCTCCATGAAAAAATTATTTTTGCCAAATCACTAGGAGGACGCCGCAGATAATTAAACCCAATCCTACAGCGCGACTAAAAGGAATGGCTTCTCGAAAGAAAAAATAGCCTATCAGTACCGAGAAAATGTAAATGACAGCGGCTGATGGCCCAGCAACACTGAGATTAACCCGTGTGAGCAACAAAATGTAAGCCACTGCTCCTATCCCATAGAAACATAAGCCAACTAGCAGTTCTGGTGTCGTAAACACGCCGACAAGATGACTCAGCCAATTGCTGGCGTTCACTTTTCCTAGCCGCAACGCTCCAAGTTTTAGGCAAAATTGTCCGGCAGCACTCATGAAAATTGCCATTAAGAACAGAACAAACTCTTTTAGGGTCACAAAGATATCAGGGGTATGAGTGGTTTAACTTCTTAACATACTCTGTCATGAACCGATATGAGCGGTATAACGAGAGATTCTCCGCTTACAGCAGAGAGTTCCTGTTGCAGACGTTTAGCCAGGGCTTGTTTTTCCTTCGCAGTATACCCAATCTGCGTCATCCTAGCTAGAAGCTAGAAACGAGAGAGAGCAAAGATTTCAGAGGTTATGGGGAAAGCATAGCTAGAGAGGGATGGAGCCTGCTCGCCGAGGAACGACCTACACCTCCCTGTGCAAGAACCGATGGACAGATTGTGGTGGGGAGTGTGGGCCGCCTGGATTTGATGAAAGCTCATGATATTTTACTGCGTGCGATCGCACAAGTGGATGGAGTACGAGTGGTGATTCTGGGTGAGGGGAAGCAGCGTGAAGCACTAGAGAAGCTAGCGGCCCAACTGGGAGTCAGCGATCGCTTGGAGTTGCGGGGTTGGGTTGATCATCCCCGTGAACACCTGCCAGAATTCGATGTGATAGCAATGCCCTCAAGGTCGGAAGGTTTCCCCTTGGCAATTGTTGAAGCAATGCTCGCTGCTCGTCCTGTGGTTGCGACTCGCGTTGGTAGTATTGCCGAAGCGGTAAGCGAGGTGAAAC
>JBFLZA010000937.1:0-2748 GCA_040756535.1 Cyanobacteriota bacterium | reverse complement strand
TACTTTCACCATATAAACTATCAGCCAGCACCAATTCAATATTAAAGCCTGACTCAATTAATTCTGTAATAATTTCTGACGCTAACTCTATTTTGGTTTTGTATTTATCTGATTCTTTTAGCGTTCCTTTCGGTTTAAATACTTTAAAAATTAATGAAAATGTTATATTACAGTAAACTCCATAAGCATTGACTGTCACTATCGCATTATCTATTTTTCCAACACTACCTAGATATTGTCTTGCTGAACTATCTTAATTTTTCGGAATTCTGTTGAGACCGATATAATTGGCGGCATAGCTCATGACATCCTTTGGGAGGGCGTTCTATGATTGCTTTATCTGGAATTACCATCCAAAGCAAAATTTACGAAAGCTCAAATTCTCTGGTGTACCGAGGCATCAGAACGCAAGACGAGCGGGCGATCGTCGTCAAAATGCTCAAGCAAGATTATCCTTCTCCTCAAGAATTAACACGCTACCGACAGGAATATGAAATTACCCGCTCTCTCAACCTGGAAGGAGTGGTCAAGGCATACCGCCAGCAAGACTATCAACGCACGCTGGTTATTCTCTTAGAAGACTTTGGCGGTGAGTCCCTGGAGCAATGGATGCGGCAGCAATCAGGTTTCTGCCCAATGTCCTTACCTGCATTCCTGCGACTGGCGATCGCACTCACCGATATTCTGGGCAGCATTCACGCCAACACTATCATTCACAAAGATATTAATCCTGGAAACATCGTTTTCAACCCAGATACTGGCGTTGTTAAAATGATTGACTTTGGCATCGCTACCCGATTTAACCGCACGAATCCGACGTTCAAGAGCCACTATAGTTTAGAAGGCACATTAGCCTACCTGTCTCCAGAACAAACCGGGCGGATGAATCGCTCGCTCGATTACCGCACCGATTTCTACTCGCTGGGTATAACGTTTTACGAATTGCTGACTGGGCACCTGCCGTTTCCCACCACGAATCTGCTGGAACTAATCCATTGTCATATTGCCAAACAGCCTGTTCCACCTCACGAGATGAACGCAACGATTCCCAAACCCGTTTCAGATATTATTTTGAAACTGATGGCAAAAAATGCGGAGGATCGCTATCAGAGTGCTTGGGGAATCAAAGCGGATTTAGAAATCTGTGTTCACCAGTTAGAGCAAAGTGGTCAGATTGATCGAATTGAACTGGGTCTTCAGGACGTTTCTGCTCAGTTTCAAATTCCCCAAAAACTGTATGGACGAGAAGCGGAAATTGCAGCATTATTGGCAGCTTTTGATCGAGTGGCAGGCAGGGAAGACACGGAGAGGGGGAGACACGGAGAAGGGGAGACGAATAATATCCCCGCGTCCCCCTGTCCCCCTGTCCCCCTATCCTCTTCTGCCCCCGCGTCTTCTGAAATGCTTCTCGTGTCTGGCTATGCTGGAATTGGGAAATCAGCATTAGTGCAGGAACTCTACAAACCCATTACCCAAAAGCGTGGCTATTTTATCTCTGGTAAATTCGATCAATTGCAGCGCAATATTCCCTATAGCGCGATCGCCGATGCCTTACAAAAGTTAGTACAACAACTGCTGGGTGAACCCGATGAGCAGTTGCAACAGTGGCGATCGCGTCTGCTGACGGCATTAGGGAGTAACGGACAGATCATCATTGATGTGATTCCCGAAGTAGAACTGATTATCGGCAAGCACCTACCCGTCCCAGAGGTGGGAGCCACAGAAGCTCAAAATCGTTTTAATCGACTTTTCCAGCAGTTTATTCGAGTATTTTGTTCCCAAGAACATCCTCTGGTGATCTTTTTAGATGACTTACAGTGGGCGGATTCAGCCACGCTGAAGTTAATCGAACTAATGATGCTTGACGAGCAAACCCAATTTCTATTTCTGATCGGAGCCTATCGAGATAATGAAGTGAATCCAGCGCATCCATTGGCATTAACGCTGGAGCGATTGAGGAAACAAAGGGCAGTGCTTCAAGAAATCATTCTGGCACCCTTAACGCTGGAGCCGTTGAGTCAGTTGATTGCCGAGACGTTGCATCAAAATACTGACACTGTGCGATCCTTAGCTGAGTTGGTATTGCATAAAACGGAGGGCAATCCTTTCTTCGTTGGCGAATTTTTGAGAATGCTGCATAGCGAAAATCTGTTGACCTTTGATGCACAACAGTTGAGCTGGCAATGGAACCTGGCTGAGATAGAAGCTCAAAATATCACTGATAATGTGGTGGAGTTGCTGTTGCGTCAGTTGCAGAAATTGCCGGAAGCAACACAGCAAATTCTCTCCATCGCCGCTTGTACTGGGGCTGAATTTGATTTAGAGACATTGGCGATCGTTTGCGAAAAATCACCGAAAGCAATTTTTCAGGATTTATTAGAAGCAATACAAGCTGAATTAATTCAACCTTTGTCTGACTTGGACGAAGACTTGTTGGTTCAAGAGTATAAGTTTTCGCACGATCGCGTGCAGCAAGCGGCTTATGCCTTAATTGATGAGTCGCAGAAACAGGTTGTTCATCTCCAAATCGGTCGCAATTTGCTCGAAAAAACTTCACCAGAGCAACGATCCGATCGGTTGTTTGAAATCATCGATCATCTCAATCAAGGACTTGAGCTAGTCACTGCTCGATCAGAACGAACTGAAATTGCCAGATTGAATTTAATGGCAGGTCAGAAAGCAAAGGCAGCAACGGCTTATGAAGCAGCTTTTAAGTATTTCACTACAGGGCTTAAACTCCTCAATTCA
>JBFLZA010000936.1:0-2749 GCA_040756535.1 Cyanobacteriota bacterium | reverse complement strand
CAAGTAATAACTTACGGTAAGAGTTTTTTATCTAAAGTAGTTTGCATTGTTTGCAGTTCATCCGGCTCGGAACCAGAAAGGACTAAAATCAGAGTCTTGCCATCACGTACACAGTACATTTCAACGGCACTATTTTCAGTAGTTCCAAAGACATCTCTTTCGCTGACTTCAAGGTCTTGAAACCCTGCTTCTTTCATCACCATTTCGGCCGTATTTACGCATTCCTCGACCGTATCACTATTAAGTTCATATTCAGTGAGATTCAGCGCCGGAGCATCAGCCCTAGCCGATGGAATCGAGAGAGGAAAAGATACCACACTTAGAGTTGCTGCTATGGCTATACGTACAAATACCAAGTCACTAAATTTCATCTAAATTTTTCTCCCTCTTTTCAGGAAAATAGCCTTTCCCATTTATGATCTATAGTTCAGTGAGTGTCAATCATTTGGGTGGCTAATTCTAAAGCTTCTTGTGGTGTGGAGATTCTGTCCTCAGCTTGTGCCACTGCGATCGCAGTGAGGAGTTGCCCGACTTGTGGGCCGGCTGGCAGGTTTAGCGATCGCATTAAGTCTTTGCCCGTTACTAGCGGAGTTGGGTGAGCGACTTTATCGTCGGGAGTAAGATAGTGCTCCATCAGGGGAGCAATCTGATCTACAGGCATTTCAGAGGCTACAGCAAGCAGTGCTACGACGGGAAAAACAGCCCCAACATTCTGAAAGAAAAAATATTGCTCTTTGATGGGCATTGGAGAGTGGGTATGAGACAGCAGTTGGGGTAAGTGTTGGATCGCTTTAACCGCCGTGCGAATTTCAGCGCGACTGTACTTTAACTGCAATAGCTGTTCCTCAGAGGCTTCTGGCACTGATGGCAGCAAACATACAAGCTTGGCAAGACTGAGCAAAGAGGCTGTCTTACCGCTTACGGAGGATTGAAGTTCCTCTCCAAGTGCAGGCCATGTTTCTGTTAACACAACGGCTGCTCGATCCACTGCTGCCATTTGTGCCAAGCGTTGAGTTGTGGCATCAGGAAACCAAGCCTTTAACAAATTATCTTCCCAAGCGGCTTGTAGCCAGAGGGTGCCTGAGGAAGATTTCAGTAAATAACCCAACTCAACTTGTACCCGTTCTGCTGCCACCTGAGCTAGCAAAGGGGCTAGCTGACGCATCACTAAACGAGTCGTCGGTTCAATTTTAAAACCGAGTTGGGCGGCTTGCCGATAGGCTCTGAGTAACCGTAACGGGTCATCTTGCAGATTTTCTGGCGATACCATCCGAATGATGCCTGCATCGCAATCTGCTCTGCCTTGAAGGGGATCGATGAATTCTTGAGTATGGGTATTGTAAGCGATCGCATTAATGGTAAAGTCCCGCCGCCGCAAATCAGTTTCCAAACTTTCGCCTTCTTGTTGGGCTAAATCTACGGTTGCCTCGTTGAATACGACTCTAGCAATCTGCCGCTCGGCATCAAGGACTACAAACCCAGCTTTGTAATGCGTTGCCAGCTTTTGCGCTGTCTGTACAGCATCAGTTGGTAAAACAAAATCTAAATCTAGATATTCACTCCGTCTTCCCAGTAACGCATCCCGCACCGCACCCCCCACTAAGCAAGCCTCTGGGGGCAACCATTCTGGGCTAAACGGCCAGGTTCCGGGAGAGAGGACAGAGCAAGCCATGTCTACATTTTGCCGATTCATCTCCAAATGTCTCACTTGTTTTTAGGACTTATACCACACGAAACTGTTGCCACATGTGGCACATAAGGCCTAAACGCAGTTATATTAGTCGCTGTCTGATTCCTAAGCTGCACTGAGCGATAAAGCTCATAGCTAGGCTGCCGTTGCTATATTGCCCTGGTGCTTACTGGAAGTCGAACGCTTGCTGCGCCTGCAAACCTTCCCTTCTGAATCAATCTGCGAATGCTTCAACGAACATCTATCAGGTACCGCTTGTTTTCTATCTCATGCGCGGCTTCTTCCCTGCTGAGCATGACCTTTCTGGTGATGTGGCTGTTCAGCTACAGCTTTTATACTTCCCTTGGGGTAGATTCAGACCGTGCCGATGCTTCCGACGTGATAACCGCATATTACCGCATTCGCTGGCCCGGCAACGGTTCTTTCTGGATTGGCGGTGGTACATACAGACATCCTGGCGAGGGGAAGCGTTTAGATCCATTCGATCTAGGGGGCGTTTTCTTTCAAGCGCCCCAAAGACCACAACCCCATTCATTCTGGAATCGTATTGGCTTTTGGTTGATTCCAATTATTTTGGAAGATGGTACAAACGGCAGTATAGAATCTACGCCAAGTCAGTGGCAGTTCTGGATAGGTGTGCCAAGTTGGTTGCCCATGTTACTGACGGGTGCTTTGCCGATACGGGCATGGATTTGGCATCAGCGAAACCGGTGAAGAAGGATGCACAGAGTTTCTCTGGAAACTTCCTCGTTTCCTGAACGTCTTCTCTCACTCTCCCCTCTCCCCCTGTGTTCAAAAACTCTCGGTCAGATACATAAAAATCCATCCAAATGCTAGTCAATATAGCTCTTGACTAAGCTAGAGTGACAAAAAGAACTTGGAGTTTGTGCAATGTGTATTTGCGTTAACTGCCACTACGTAGATCGCTGTACCACTTACCATGCAGTGGAAATCCAGCATGAGGTGCCTCACTTGACGGAATCCCCCGATTTCGAGGCTATTGAACCCACTATCAATGTCAATATCCGTCCTCGTCAAGATTACGTGGAAATGGAGTGG
>JBFLZA010000935.1:0-2751 GCA_040756535.1 Cyanobacteriota bacterium | reverse complement strand
GAAAGAGAAGATGAGTAAAACAATGCCACCCAGAAATGACACCTGCACGACTGGATCTTTTTGATAAAACCGCTGTTTGCGCCCTTGGAGATTCAGGACGTTCAAATCCAGGCGACTCGGCGCACCCAAACGACGGCGCAACAAAGCACTCCAAAAATCTGTAGCACCATTTAATAAAATTAGGGCAATTAAAAATGTCCACATCTGCTCATAGCGCAGAGATTGGAGGCTGAGGAGAATTTGATACCCCAGTCCACCTGCACCGATAATTCCCAATACGGCGGCGGAACGAATCGAACACTCAAACCGATAAAAAGCGTAGGAAAGCAGATTTAGAAAGGCTTGGGGAATCAAGCTATAGGCAAAAGCATTCAGAGGAGAGACGCCGCTATTGAGGAGTGCAATGAGTGGCTGGCGGGGGGTTTCGTCTAGAATCTCCGAGAAGACTTTGGCAGTAATCGCACCAAAAGGAATTGCGATCGCTAGCACGGCTACTAGCGGATCGAGTCCAAAAATATTGAGGAAAAATAATCCCCAAATTAACTCGTGAATTGCTCTGGGGATTGCCAAAACTCCTCGTACCACTACCCAAGGCGGCTGAATTTTGAGTTTTAGAAACGCAAGCGATCGCGTCTGAGTTCTGACTTTTGAATTTGAGACAGATTGCCACCATATCTCAGAAGAAAAAACACCCCCTACTAAACCAATTAGCACGCTGAAGAAAGTGCCACACACGGCGTAAGCAAGGGTTTTTAGGGTGGAATCTAGAGTGAGTTGGAGAAATTCCGGGCTGAGATCGGGTGAGAATGCAGCAGTAATAAAGAGCCAAACGAGGTTCCAGCCGCCTTCGTTGATTAGATTCTGCTGGAATACGCCTGCTAAGTGCAACGACCAGACGAGGGACGCCACAAACAGCAATCCCCACACAGTACGCCAGTTAAGCGGTGAGGGGCGCTGAGGCACAGTAGTTGGATGGCGATCGCGGTTTAGCACAGTCTGTTTCTACTTTTCTCTTTAGAGGGGTCAGTTAGGATGGGATGAATCTAATTTTCAGAGGCAGAATTAAAAGCTGTATGGTTAGCGAACCAGGAATGAAAGTCGAGAAGCATCGTTCAGTATTACAAAAAGAGATTAAGGTAAAACCCAAAGAGCTGTTTACGTCCCTAGCCAAAGCAGCGATCAATGGTGTTTTCCTCAAGTGGGATGACTTGGCTGAAAATGGGGTGGAGGTTTTGGCATCTCTTGGGCTAGAGGCAAAGCCTGGAGAAATTGCTGGTTTGTTAATCTTGCGCTCTCTAGTTCAGGCTATACGGAACTTGTTAGATGAAAATAAGGAGTTACTGGTCAAAAAGCCAGACAATCTTAAGGCGTTGTACAACGAGCTGAATTCGTCTTTAGCAAATTGCGAATTGGTGATAGACCGCGACTTTTTTCAGCGTCCCAAAGATTTGCCAATTGTTCAAGCGGCTAAGACTGGGTTTGCCAGGTGGTTAGAGGACTTTGTTGAGAAAAAGGTTGAGGCAGAGAACATTAGCAATCGTCTTCCCGCTTACTTTGTCTTTGCCCTAAATGACCAGTGGCGGATTCATAAAGAAGACTATGCTGTTCTGAAAGAGGAACTGGATACACCCTTTACTCAAGCGAGTGAACGAGAGCAGGGATGGTTACGGTATCGGGCATGGCTGCAAAAGCGGGTTGAAGAACCAATGTTCTTGGAAGCCTTCAGCTTGAAACAGGTTTATGTACCGTTACGGGGATACTATGAGCGTAAAGTTGAATGCCAGCCGGATCAGAAATTAGAACTGGGCATCACTGAAGAGAAACAGTATGAATGCGTTGTTGTTGATCTCAATAGCGAACTAGAAATTTGGTTACAGGAGGCTAAGCCTGACGATGCTATCCGCTTGATTAGTGGGGGCCCAGGCAGTGGCAAATCTTCTTTTGCCAAAATATTTGCAGCACAACAGGCGGAAAAGGGAGAAATTCCAGTTCTTTTTATTCCCCTACATCTGCTTTCACTCTCGGATGACTTGGTTAAAGCAGTGGGGGAGTTTGTACAGATTGAACGTTTCCTACGTCACCACCCTCTGGATCGAGTTGACGGTGAAGAACGATTGCTGATTATCTTTGATGGCTTGGATGAACTATCAATGCAGGGCAAAATTGCTGAGGAAACTGCCAAACAGTTTGTGGAGGAAGTGAAGGATAAAGTTAGGCAATTTAATCAGCATAAAACTCGCTTGCAGGTTTTAATTAGTGGACGAGAAGTGGTCGTGCAGGCGAAGCGCAGCAAGTTTCGCGAACCACATCAAATTCTGCATATCCTGCCCTATTTTGTGACCGAGGAAGAAAGAGAGTACGGTAACTATGTTGATGAGCAAAATCTACTGGAGACAGATCAGCGACAGATGTGGTGGCAATCTTATGGCAAGGCTAAAGGAAAAGATTATAGTGGCTTACCGCCAGAATTAGACAAGCCTAATTTGGTAGAGATTACAACTCAACCGTTGCTGAATTATCTGGTTGCTCTAAGCTTTGAGCGGGATAAGTTGCAATTCAAAGAAGAGACCAACCTGAATGAAATTTATGCTGATTTACTAGATGCTGTTTACGAGCGAACTTACTAAAACCACGGATATAGAGTAACTGAGGGAATTGAGAAAAACGAGTTTGTCGCTATTCTTGAGGAAATTGCGCTGGCTTGCTGGCATGGGATTGGTAGGACAAGCACTTTGCAAGAAATTGAGAATC
>JBFLZA010000934.1:0-2763 GCA_040756535.1 Cyanobacteriota bacterium | reverse complement strand
GCTTCTACAGGAAAATCCCGATAGATATCCAAACCAATCACACGCGGTTGATAGGATTCCAATTTTTCCAAGAGTCGCAACAGGGAGCGATCAGAAAGCGACCCACGTCTTGGCTCATTTTTTTGCGCTTGAATATCCTCTTCCGTCACCGTCACCACTAAAAGACGCGAATCTGGGGGTTCGGCCGGTCGGGTTTGCATCAGATGGTCGAATGCCTGCAACTCCAAGGCTTGGAGGTGTCCCGCACGTCGAATTCCCAGGACTAGGGAGGTGATAGCCATACTGAGGAAGAACACCGTTCGCAGGCGACACCGGGAGAGTTTGATCAATGAGGGTTTTGGCGGAGTGTCACGGGGTTTGGGAGGGAGAAGGTCGGTTGGTAGAGTTAGGACAGGCGTGGACACCTGTTCCACAGGAACAATCGTTTCTTGCTGCGTGTTGCCCAAGTTACTCTCACCGCAAAGTTCTTGCCAAGTCGGTGGCCAGACGGCAAGATTTTGGAAAATCATCGGTAACCAAGTGGCGCAGGGAAATCGATCTTCCAAGCCTTGCAATCGTTCTCTAGCTTCTCGCACCGCAAGATAGAACGATTCCCCCCTAGAAAAGGCGCTTAAAAAGTCCTTCAAAAACTCTTGGGAAACGCGATCGGGTACGGGTTCCCGCATGACAATAGTTTGCGGAATCTGCAAATCTTCTAAATTTCGGGCTAATCCCAAGCCATCACAAGAATTGAAAATTGCGATTTTTAAGCCTTGTTCAACCGATTTTTTAACAGCAAATCTTAATTGATCGAGGGTTAAACTATCCGTTTGATTGAGATAAATTCGACCCAGTTCTCCATTAGATTGACTGGAACTATGTCCCGCAAAAAAAAGAATATCCCAGCCTTGATTCCACAATTGGTCATTCAATTCGTGGCGCTGGGGTTCCACTAAAAAGCGGACTTCAGCGTTGGGTAATTGTTCGAGTAAAAACCGATCAGCTTGAATATTAATTCCTGTACTATTACCGAGAATCGCTAAAATTCTAACCTTAGAGTGAGGAGAGGCAATTTGTTTAACTCGTTCAAAGATAGGCGAACCAATCGCAATTTCGGCTTTGGGATAGCGATCGCAAAACTCCCACAGATGCCAGGGCAGTCGTCGCAACCAAATGTTTTCAGTTTGAACAATCAGACGGATTTCATCAGAAGGGGATAGCTGTTCGAGTAATTTCTCTCGGATCGGGCGAAAGGGTTCAGAGGCAAGCCAATCATTTAAGCGATCGCGCAAAAATTGGGCGGCATTGCAGCAACTCTCGACTTTGGAAACATTGGTAACTTGTGCAACCGAGGCTTCCAAGCGTGAGCGCAACCCCAAGCGGCGATAATTGGTCGCCCAAGCTGTGTAGTATTGGGGAATTTCTGGGATGGGTGGTAGTTTGCCAATCGTTTCCAAACAGGGATGATGCTCGTCGTCTCCAATTTGTAATGTGACGGCAAATCCTTGCTTAAAGCTACCTTCCCCTAGCTTGAGGACGACTAATTTACCCATAACCGCTGCTCCAGATAACGTTAAGGGCATTACACCAATGAATGATAGAAATAACTCTGTGGGTTGCTCTAGGTTGTTCTATCTCCAAGGGTCTTGAGGTTATGCAATTCTACGGTAGTTGGACATAACAGCATTAAGTTTAAGATGGACTGAACCTTTACAAAGTTTCATAGATTTGAACCTCTTCCTGGTTGCCTCCAGACTGATCATGGGCTTGCTCTCCTCGTAAAGGGAGTAATACATGTATGATGGCAATTGGCATTGAAATGTTGCAGGGATGGATGGGAAAAATGGGACAATGGGGGAGAGAAATCCGGCTGAGGATACCCCCGACTTTACCTGCTTCTCCTGCTACCTGCCTCTAAGGGGTGAGCGCAGTTAGAGCGTAAAATCTTCTATGACACTGGCATCCCCAAGAGCAACTTTGACGCTAAACTCTTCCCCAGGAAGACCACTAAATTGCAGTTGAATGTAGTTATCCGCACTTCTGGCTTGGGCTTCTAGGAAAACTAATCCATGTTCATCGAGAACGATGAGTTGAAGCGTAGGGGGGAGATAAATTTGATCGCCAGTGGGATGAACTTGGAGGAGAATATGAGTTTTGCTCTCCGATTCGGGTTGGAGTTCAACGACTAAAGCAATGGGATAACCGGCTAGCTGCATTCCCAAATCAATCAGCTTTGCACGTCGGATACTCTCAAAGGAAGGCTCAAAATCTGCGATCGCTAAATCCGGCGCACCCCGAAAACTAAACGCCAAGTCGGCTTCGGGTGGAGTTAATAAACTTTCAACTGTTTGCCAACCTGTTTCAAAGACGTTGAGCAGCCATTGACTCAAGTTGATCTTGGGAGTTGCAGGAGACTCAACAAGTTCAAGGGGTTGGTGCAAGCGATCGATGACATCTTCAATCGGTTGTAGCTGCCTAATCGGTAATTCTTCAGTCGTCACCTGTTGAGTAAATCCCAACAGCGTTGCCTCCAGCGAGGATTCATCAATCTGAACAACGACATAGCCAATGCGATCGGACCAAACTTCGGCTGGAATATGGCAAGTTTCCTGATGCAGGCGCTGAGGGCGACATTCCAAGCGACCTATTCCTGTCACTTCTAGATCTGCTACATCAGCACACAGGCGCGTTACAGGATTCCAACTATCGCTAGCGGCGAGATTGGTGGGAATACCCATCATTTGCAAGTAGTCATTGACCGCATACACCGCTAAAGTATTCAAC
>JBFLZA010000933.1:0-2764 GCA_040756535.1 Cyanobacteriota bacterium | reverse complement strand
AAGGTGTTCTTGATAGATGGAATAGGCTCCTTTTGAAAGGGTGTAGCTTTGAGGATTCAGTGCATTAGCTTCTTGGTAAATGCTTTGAGTCAAGCGAATAAATTCTGTATTGTCATGAGCCTCTTGTTTGGCTTTTTTTCTCCTCGCTTTAAGTTTTGATGCTCGTCCCATTCGTCTTTTCCCTAAAGAATACATTTCACCGTTCTCGCAATTAGAGAGCATTACCGATCCGGTTTACTGGATCGGTGACTACCTTCGCTAGGGAGGGTTAAGCCTCAAGTCGAGAATCTCCCGCACCCCCAATACAAAGTGCCGACGAGCCTCCACTTCAGCAGGGATAACCTTTCGGAGGTTACGCCCGTTCCACATCGCTTGCATAAGAGTTGAGGAGAAAAGGCTTGACGCCATGCGTTAATCTCCAAGGACTGCTTCTACCTCAGCCAGTTTATTCATTAATTCGGTGCGGAAATGTTGAAGCTCGTCACGATCGATTTTTGCAACGACAAGCTTTTTCAGACCTTTTACGACTGTGCCAGTACGGGGGAGCGCGATCGCTTCTTGTGTTTTCGGGGCGTGCTTCTCAATTAGGGTTCCAACTAGCTCCTTTGTCTCGCTTACTGACAGGTCTTTGGTGAGTACTTCAGTTATTGCCTTGCCCCTGATTTTGGCGGCGGCTGCATCAGTTTTTTTGAGTTTACTCGGGGATAACCGCTGCAACACCAGCGCGTGGGCGCTTTTTAGATTGGAGTTTTGGATTGCCTCCTTTAAATCTGGGAACAGTGACAGTACCCGAAAGTCATTGCTTAACACCGAAGCTGGATTTAACCCCAGCCCTAGAAGTACCAAGAGAATTTTCCGCTCCTGGTCGTTTACCTCTAAGGAAGTCAGGGCATCCTTCATCTCTTCATCTGATGCCCCAGTGAGAAGAGAAAGTTTACCCGTTTTCTTTTGGCGCTCCAGCCGTTTGATGACTGTAGAAAGAGTCCTCGTTACATCGTCAGCACCTATCTCTGTTTGAGATGTAATTTCCTTCAATAAAGCTTCGGCTTTGTCTAATGGATTGAGGTCTTCCCGGTGAAGGGTTGTTAAGAGCGCCTTCCGATGAAGGTCAGAAGGACGCGGCATGGTGATGCCTTGTATTGTTTTCCATCCCAGCTCACGCGCTGCCCGCCAACGGCGTTCTCCATCGAATAGATCGAATAAATCAGGCGTGTCAACAGCACTCATCAAGATGACAGGAGTTAGCTGCCCATCTTTGGTTAAGGAAATTGCCATCCCTCGGATGCTTTCTGTTGCGAAGGTTTTCCGGGGTTGTTCGGGATTGGGGCGAATGGCATCCAAGCTAAATTCTTGAGTGCCATTCGTTGAAGCAAGCGAAGATCGCAATTGGTCAAGTTGTGCCTCTAGTTCCGGGTTCGAGGAGGCTCTAAGCCGCTCTACTTCAGCTTGGAGCTTTTGAATTTGTGACTCAGTTTCCGACAACTCTTGCGCTTTGGCGTACATTCCAGCCAGGTTTACTGATTTGCCCTTCATCTTCACTTCGCTCCAATCAACTTAGCTACATCTACCGCAATTTTTGCAAAGTCATTGCAGGCAGGATGATTCTTGCGGTACAGCTGTAAAGGCAGTCCAAGAGCACTAGCATTGCTAAATTCATAAGAGAAACGAATTGGGGGATAACAGCTTGCGCTTCCCAAGTTCAGATTCTTTATAACCCCTGGTAGCTGCTCCAATATGTTTTTGTGGATGGCTTGATTCGCTCGGTATTGGTTAGGGGCTATCCCTAGTACTGGCGGGTAGGGGTCGAGCCGCAATCGCCGACACTCGATAAAGTAGAACTCCAGCAACTCAGCCGCACCACTGGCACTTTTTGGTTCCAGTTGAATTGGGATAATTACGTGAGTGCAGGCCCCAAGCGCAACGAGGTTAAGGCGTCCCAAAGTAGCTGGGCAGTCTAAGATGACCAAGTCGTGTGGCAGCGGGTAGTCATTGAGTTTATCTGCTAGCATATACGGTCCCCTTGGATGGCTCACTAACTCATCAGCACGTTTGAGCAGGGGCTGCTGCAAGCTTTGACACACATCAACCTTCAATTGTTTTTCGCTCCAGCAAGAAACTAGCGGCCATTTCCCCGAAAAGCTATCACTCAAAACACCTGACGTTGAAGCTTCCGGCTCGGATGGTTTTTCAATTCCGCAAAACAGTGAAAGTGAGCCTTGTGGATCTAGATCGATTAATGCAACGGAACAAGGACGCGATCCAATTTTCCGTTTTGCTATTTCATAAGCAAGGTGCGTGGCAAGTGTTGTTTTGCCGCTTCCTCCTGCATTGCTGACGATCGCAATCCTTGGCTGTGTAGAGTATGAAGGCTTTGACACAGAAGTAGCAATCCTTAAAAAACAATGTGATTGGTTAGACTTCACTATGCCACGAACGATGCCTAATTAAAAGAGAATTTGTCAGATTTTGAAATCCGACATCCAAGTCTTGAGTCTTTGTCGGATTTTGAAATCCGACATCCACACCTTGCCAGTACGCTGTCGTGAGAGACTTCACGATTATCAGGAGCGAGTGCAGCTTGGAGCTTCAGTCAAGAGACTTTTCTTTTTCTGGCGGCATTCCAAAGGTAGCCTGGGTCGCTTTGACACTCCTCTCAGTTGTGTAGAGAAATTTCAGATAGCTCGACGATACAACCATTAAAATTCACTACACCTGGGTGGATCTCTGGGACTTCAAGCACTTTTTGTGTGGACGTGTCGGAAAA
>JBFLZA010000932.1:0-2766 GCA_040756535.1 Cyanobacteriota bacterium | reverse complement strand
TCTGCTGCACCGGAGCGAGTAATTGACCGTCTTTTGTCCCAATTTGATGGACTAATTGTTTCTCAATTGTTTTGGGGATGACTGCAACAGCTTGATGAAACTCAGATAGCAGAGACTCCATCTGCCGTTTCACAAAATCAACGTCGCTACGGGTTTGAGTTCTCTGGAGGCAGAGGAAGCCAATTTCAACCGCACTCAAGCAAGCGCGTTCGCGTTCAGATTCGGAAAGAAGTTGTAGATAGCTCAAGGCATCGGGGAGGAGAACGTCTAAATCGTGAATCTTGATTCGGTCATGGAGTAGCTGAATTTTTTCGATTGATTGAGGAGTGTTTAAACCAGTTGAAGATGCTTTCCCATTGGTTGCTGACATTGATTAATCCCCTAGTTATTTAAAGGCTTCTGGGCAACATAAGGTCGTTTGATTGCACCATACAAGGGGTTTAAGAAGGACTTGATACTGAATCACGACCAACTACTGTTTTGGAAAATTGGGCGGGAGTGTGATTTGTCCGTTTTTGACTAATTGAAGGAATTGATTGAGCAGGTCAAGTTGTCTGAGTAGATGAGGCAGATGTTGGGGTCTTCTGCTAAAGTTAGTTCCCCAATTCTTGACGGTCTGCGGACTCAAACCAGTGGCTTTCGCTAAAGCGTTAATACAGCTCTTTCTGTAACCTTTATTCGGATTAATGGCTACCCAACGAGTGCAGTAGTCCATTGGTTCTAGAGGAAGTTGGCGAACAACTTCTATCCTCTGTTCAAAAGAAGGGCTTTGAGAATAGCTTTCAGGTTCCATTTATTTGAGGAATAAGGTTGATAAATCTTGGCGAACCCTTCAAAGGAGTGAATTGCTTAGCCACTTATGCCTGAGTGGTGAAGGTTCTGTTTTGTATTGGGACGCCTGAGATAGTCGGAGGCGTCAGGATGTCGTTGAGGCGCGTAAAGGGTATTGTGCGAAATAATTCTGTTAGCCAAAAATGTTAAGTGCCAATTGGCACTTACTTTTTTTGAACTCAAGTAATTGAGAGTGCCATTTACGAAATTAAAGGCAGTCCTTAAATTTCTCCATCAATTTAAAGTCGCCATGCCGACGCAGCACGAATGCGATCGCTTTCCTAGCTAGCCGATAACGTTCGGGTTTCGTCGCCTTCAATGTTTCCTTAATGAATCTCCCAGTCGGTAACTCCGTATCTCTGAGCATGGTTAGAAGCTGCTTTTGGGATGGGAAACCAAACCCAACAGGATACGTATCCGGCGTATCCTCATTGTCTGAATTGCTTACTGTATCGTCATCGTGGCTGGATACGCTGGTATCTGTCGTATCCGAATCCTCATCATTGCTGGATACGTTTGGGGCTATCGTATCCTCAACCGTATCCCGTTGAAATGTCGATTCTAGGCGTTCGATTGCACGCTTCCAAAGGTCATCTGGGGAACTGTCTTTGATTGGTTGAATTGGATCAGTTGTGCGATCGCTTTCAAAAACATCGGGATTTCCAACGAGCGATCGCAGGTCTGGAACGGATACCCGTCGCTTTTCATCCGTTCCTGGCATAATTAAATCTCCAAACCCTGATGGCTTCCATCCATCTGCTGAGTTTGGATCGGCTGCTGGAATTAAATGCAAAGTTACACAACCGCTCGATTTTAGTAACTCAGATAGCCCGCGGGGATTCCCAAACATTGCCATGCTGTCGTGTTGTGCCGTCACTACCGGAAAGACGACCGCTTTGCGACACGCGACCAACATCTTCTGCCAAAACGCCTGAACAAACTTTTCATCGCCATCCAGTAAGCTTGCCCACTCGCCACACTCTTCCAGAATCAAAGTGATTGGGTAGTGGTTGTAGGTTCCCTCTGGTTGGTTCTGGTACTCGGTGTAGCGAAACTCGACAATGGAAAGCACCTTCTCCATGCCGTTGCGGATGCTATGACCACGCTCTTTATCGTTGCGCCCGACTCCATAGAACTCACTACCTGCTACCAAATGTGGTTCTAACCCGGTGTACATTCCATGTTTTTTGTGGGCATTGATAACGATAAATTTGTGACCTTTGTGGAGTCGATAGCGAATCAACCCGCCATTAACCAACGTTGTTTTACCGCTGCCTTGACCACCAATAGCTTTCAGGAATCCAGCAAGTAGGATAGGAGCGATTTCACTTTGTTGTAGGACGGTGATTAGGTTAGGTGCTTGGGGTGATGATTGGGTGACAGGTGCAGGTACTTCCTGAGTCGTTGGCGTGATCGCTTCTGTTACAACTTCCGCATCTAGCAGCCCTTCTTGATAAGGTGCCAAGACAGCGTAGGATTGTTCAGCTGCCTGGAGCATCACTTGCTGATTGAATGCTTCCAACTCTGCCTGTGCCTGAACCTTAAGTTTTTCAAGGTTCACTCCTTCCCAAACTTGAGAATATTTCTGCTTTTTCGATTCCAATTCCGTAAGCGATCGCGCTAATGTCATCGATACCCCAAAACCAGCGATTGACACGAATGAACCAAGCAATTTCCATCCCGCATTTCCTTGAATTCGTCGCACGTTTAGGGCTTCTGTTGGAGGTTGCATCCAGTCTGGAATTGAACGCTCTTCGCAACCACTTTCAACAGGTTCACAGTACGAAAGTTTTCCATCGAAATGTCCGGCTGTTCCCGTTGCAGCACCAATGACACCCAATGCCATCGCAGAAAACATGATTAGCTTTGGATTCATCGTGCTGTCCTCCTGAGAAATATTGATAAAAAGAGGGCAAACAATCCCAGCCCTATTCC
>JBFLZA010000931.1:0-2786 GCA_040756535.1 Cyanobacteriota bacterium | reverse complement strand
TTAGGCAGGTCTGAGAATCCCAGCCGTTTAACTGGTAGTGTATATGATGAAGATCAAGCTATATCGCACGCTATTGCAGTTCAAGACGGAATTGAAATTCAATTCTTTTATTTGTACAAAGTTATATTGTGTTATCTATTTGGAGACGATCTTCAAGCTGTACAAACTGCTGTTTCGGCAAGGCAACATTTTGAAAAGGTGACAGCAATAACGGTTTTACCTTTGTTCTGTTTCTACCATTCTCTGGTACTTTTGAGCCTATCACTCGATGCTTCAAGCTCCCAAAAGGAAGCTTGGCTAAGTTGTGTTAGTACCAACCAAGAAAAGATGCAAAAATGGGCAGAATATGCCCCAATGAATTATCTCCATAAATATCATCTGGTTGAGGCAGAAAAAGCGCGAGTCTTAGGGCAATTTCTTGAGGCTGAAGAGTTTTACGAGCGAGCGATCGCGGGGGCTGCTGAGAATGGATTTATCCAAGAAGAAGCATTAGCTTATGAATTAGCGGCTAAACATTATCTGGCGCGAGGTCGGGAAAAATTTGCCCAAACCTACATGAAAGAGGCGCACTATTGCTACGATCGCTGGGGCGCAACCGCTAAAGTTAAAGATTTAGAAAAACGCTATCCACAACTCCTCAACACCAACCTAGTTCGGCAATCATATTCAATCGTGACCAATGAAACGATCCGTCATCCTACTGCGGCGATCGATTTGGCGGCGGTGATGAAAGCGGCTCAAGCTCTCTCAGAAATAATCCATCTCGATCGATTAATTGCCACGTTGATGCAGGTGGTAATCGAAAATGCAGGAGCCGAAACTGGCGCTCTGGTTCTCCTGGAAGAGGATCAGCTCACTGTGATGGCTCAATGTAGCGGAAGTAGACAGTGTGACCTAGAAAAGCTTGCTGTTGCTGACTGTGCAACGATTCCTGTCTCCGTCATTCGCTCGGTAGAACGTACTCAAGAAACTTTGGTGCTTGATGATGCAGTTAGCGAACCGCCTTTTTCAACTGATCCTTACATTCAAAAGCAACAGACGCGATCGCTCCTGTGTATGCCCATTCTCAAGCAAAATCAGCCGATCGGCATCCTTTATCTAGAGAACAATCTCAGTACCGGAGTGTTTACTAGCGATCGCTTACAAGTCCTTAAACTGTTGATGGCTCAGGCAGCAATTTCACTAGAAAATGCTCGGTTGTATGAACAGTTAGCAGACTATGCCGAAACACTGGAAAGGAACGTAGAAGAGCGAACTCAAGCCTTACAGCAGGAGATCGCTGAACGTCAACAAACCGAAGCCGCATTGAGACAAAGTGAAGCGAATTATCGTAACCTGCTACAAACCGCGAATTCAATCATCATTCGCTATGACACGCAAGGACGGATTCGGTACATCAACGATTATGGAGTGAAATTATTGGGCTATGAAGAACATGAAATTGTAGGGCGAACCTTATTTGAAACCATCATTCCAGACATCGAAACCTCTGGACGCGATGTCAAACCATTGGTTCACGATTTACTTCGTAATCCTCAACTGTACCCAAAAGGCGAGGGTGAAAACCTGTGTCGAGACGGTCGGCGAGTTTGGATGACCTGGTCAAATCAAGCCATCTTCAATGAACAGGGAGATGTCGTTGAGATCTTATCAGTGGGCAACGACACCACCCAGCGCAGGCAAGCAGAAGAGGCATTACAACGCAGTGAAGCTAAGTTCCGCAATATCTTTGAAAACTCACAGGTTGGCATCTTCCGAAACCGTATCTCGGATGGATTAATTCTCAATGCCAACCAACGCCTTGCCAACCTGTTGGGCTTTGATTCACCAGAGGAGATCATTGGGCTAGAACACAGCATCGACTATTTTGTAAATCCCAGCGATCGCCAACACGCTCATGAATTGATGAAGCGGGATGGGGAACTGCGAAGCTATGAAGCACAACTGCGAAAACGAGATGGGACAGTTTTCTGGGGACTTACCTCTTCTTATCTGAATGCAGCCGATGGATACGTCGAAGGGGTGGTTGCGGATATTAGCGATCTCAAACAAGCAGAAGCAGCATTGCAAGCCTCTGAAGCAGAACTGCGGGCGCTGGTTTCAGCCATTCCCGATCCAATGTGTATCTTCAATGCTGAAGGGCAAGTGATCTGCGTAACCGAAGGGAATCCATCATACAAAGAGTTGTATAAAGAGGAACTTGTTGGCAAAACACTGCATCAACTCTTTGCTAAAGAACAAGCTGATGAATTACTGGGTTACATTCAGCAGGTACTGAGAACCCAACAAGTCCTCACCGTTGAATACAGCCAGTGGCTATCTGGACGAGAAATCTGGTTTTCGGCTCGCATTGCCCCGATTCAGCACGAGCAGGTGATTTGGCTGGCGCGAAATATTATGCTGCAAAAGCAAGCAGAAGCCGCCTCGATTCTGGAAGAACGCAACCGCATGGCACGCGAAATTCACGATACACTCGCTCAAGCCTTTACAGGCATTCTCATCCAGGTTGATGCAGCGACTCAAGTGTTAACCGATGATGTAGAAGCTACCCAAGCGCATTTAGACACGATCGAGGAGTTAGCCCGCACTGGACTGTCTGAAGCGCGTCGCTCGGTGACAGCCCTGCGTCCCCAGTTGCTGGAAGAAGGTGATTTATCGAGTGCCCTGGAGCGGTTGGTAAACCAGATGAGAGTGGCGACCAATACGGATATCATTTACTCAATTCGGGGGGTCGCCTATTCCTTACCCGCCGAGGTGGAAAATAACTTGCTGCGGATTGGACAAGA